>CANIXM010000297.1 GCA_947471245.1 Paludibacteraceae bacterium
CTTATGAGTCCATAGCCAATAAGCAGGATTGTCATTGATGGTTTGCTCCAGCATTGACATGTATGTGCTTGTAATCATCCCATCCTCCGTTTCCTTAGGCGATAGTGCGATAGGAATAAATTCACAGGTGTAATATCCTCTCCGTAGGCGAGTTAGCTTGGCGTAATAGACAGGATAATCAAATTTCTTTGCTAATACTTCAGTACCCACAATGGTAATAGTATCTTGATGGAGAAAATCAACCCAGAGGTGAGAGTTATTCGGCAAAGGTGTTTGATCGGATATCATTCCAAACATTGCCAATTGTTTTTGTGTTCTAAGCTGAAGCATTTTGCGGGTTAATTCATTTTGTTCGACCACTTTGCCCGTAAACCGCATTCTGAGCACACACATCAAATGATCAAAACTCCTGACAGACAACTGTTTATAAATGCCATAAAGTGGTTTACCCTCGGGCAACCAAATGGACACTGTGGAACACCATTCCCAGTTGCCATAATGCGCTGTCATGAGCATACAACTTTTGCCCTTTTCATATTGCTCTATCACCTCACTCACATTTACAAACTGCATGCGTTGACGCATCTCTTTTTTACTAATATGCATCAATGAGATAGTTTCAATAAACACATCGCAAAAAAACCGATAGAATTTCTTTTCTATCTCCATTCGTTCGGTAAGTGACTTTTCGGGAAATGCTAATCGAATATTTTCGCGAACTACTTTTTTTCGATACTTAAATAGGTAGTAGATGAGGTAATAACAAATGTTTGAAAAGAGATACAAAAAATTCAAAGGCAGCCAAGCCATCACCCACACAAAGACATACAAAGTTCTATACATAAAAACACAAAAAAGTAAGCATATAAATATTAAAGAAAAAAACACCAAGATATTTGAGTCTATTCTGGTGTTTTTATTCTTTAAACAAAACTAAAAATCAAAATGGAATACGTAAAACAATTACGCTTCATCCTCTTCATCCTCTTCATAGATACCCAAAGATTTTCCATACTCATACTCACCATCAAGGATGAGTTGTAGCTCTTCAGGTGACAATGCCATTTCATCTTTTTCGGCAGAATTGAGAATAAACTGCAACATTTCTTCCTCATCAACACTAGCTTCTTCAGTTGATTCTTCGTCAATAAGACCATTTTCTTCGTAATAGTCATAGACCACATCCAACACATATTCAATCTTCATCTCATCTATTGAACCCAAATCCTCTTTTGGAATATAATTGAGGATAAATTTCACTGCATCATCTTCATCATAAACCAATAAGTCGTCGTTTTGTGCTTTCATAAGTTAATGTTTTAATTGAGTTTTGATTGATAAAATAACTTGAGTCAAAGATAAATGATTTTTTTTATAACGCTAAACATTTATGTACAATTTTATGATTATTGAGATAATCCTTTTGGGGAGTTAAGAAAAGCTAAATCGAGCTATGATTGGTTCTAGCTTCGGTTGATGATTCTAATGTTTATGACTATTGAAAGTTTTGATTTTCACAATACGCTTCAACCCTAGGAATATGAAAAACACGAAGAAATAATTATAAACTATGAATAGAACACGACATGATATGAAAAATGTATGAGTGAGCAAATTGAAACTTTGGATTTTTTTTGATGCAGAACTACCAATTTGGATTTAAAAATTGTGCTTCTTTCAATCCAACCACCAATTCTCCTAATAAAAAAATAAGTATTCAAGCAGTGAGCTTGAATACTTATTTTGAAACATTTAGCATTGATGCTCAAAAAGAATCAATGGTCATTCTAGTTTTTGATGAATTTGGTTTTAGTTCCATTGTCCAATACTAAAACATACACGCCCGAACCTAATCCTGCTGTACTAATTCTGGAATTCGCGGTGGTGGTGCCTTGCAGAACCACCATTCCATTCACACTGACAATTTGATAGTTTAGAGCTGTGTTCTGAACGGTTCCATTCATGACAATCTCATCAGTCACCGAATTGTAAAATACTGCTGATGGCTGAACGCTATTTTCATTGACCGATGTTGGGACAACTTCCTTTATCGTTTGAAAAAAGCTCCAAACCAATGTAGATGAATAAGCACCAGAAGTACCTTTTGGTACCCACAAAGTACGCTGGCTTGAGCCTTGACCAAAAGCATAAATATTACCGTTCCCGAATAAATCTAATGGCACTGGATTTTTGACAATCACTGTGTTGAGTGCTGTACATTCATTAAATGCATTGGTACCTAAGTCAGTAAGTTTAGTAGGTAAAGTTACTTTCTTAAGATTGATACATGAATGAAATGCCTCGTATGAAATAGAAGTAACTGATTCGGGAATATCAATTTCTCCCAACGAATAGCAAAATGCAAACGACTGCAAAGAAATGTCCGTCATGGATGATGATAATTTAACAGTAGCTAAAGACGCACATTGTGAAAACGCAAGCGATTGCACCTCAGTAACTGTGTTGGGTATAGTAAGAGACTCTAATGCTGTAGCAGTGAAAGCACTATAGCCAATACTTAATAATCCTGATGGTAAATCTGCTTGATTTAAGGCTACACAATAATAAAAGGCCATGCCTCCAATTTTCTGCAGGTTGGTCGGAAGTATTACCTTTTCGAGTTTTAAATTGGGATGAGTTTCATCTCCACAAAGTGCGGAAGCTGGCAATGCATTGGACGCAAATTCATTATAAGCTTGAATTGAAGCACTATTAAGGTCAAGCGTTACTAATGCCTTCAAGGTATCTCGGATAAATTTAAAATCGCGAGCATCTATCTTACCTGTGATGGTAAGATCGGTTACAGTGCCTCTCTCAGACGGTGTGAAATAAGTAGTGAGCGTTCCAGCAGATGTTGGATTTACAGTTTTTACTACTACAGCCTTAATAGCTGTAGAAAATAAAACAATGGCAAGGGAAATAATGATTTTTTTCATAGTTTAGATTTTGGTTAGTGTTTTATAAATTTAGCCAACATTCCATTTTCCAGTTTGAGGAAGTACATTCCTTGTGATAAATCGGAAACGGATATTGAGTTCGAAATATTGATACTTGAAGCTTTAACTAGTTGACCATAAGCATCAAAGATTTGGAAGTTTAAATTGGAAAAACTGGATATCCCCACTATTCTTAGCACTTCACTCACTGGGTTGGGATAGACTTTGAGAATTGACTCCTCACCTTCACTTACCGCGGTGGGTATACCAGATAGTACATTGAGCATGTAATCTTGGACCTGCATTTCTCCGGTAGTAGCTCCACCATCACACGATCCAAAATTTGAAGTCTTTTTACATGACACTCTCATGGTTACAATGCCCAATGCTGCATTGCTCGGTACAAGTACATTCACTGTAAGCGGTGGTGTATAGTAATCTGGTGAATACACTGAGCCTAAGTCAAAAGCTTCACC
>CANIXM010000298.1 GCA_947471245.1 Paludibacteraceae bacterium
CTTGTAATCTTCTATTTTATTCTGAAAAAGAATTTGAGATATAAGAGATTCGCACTAATTACAACATTTATTTATTTTCATATAAAAATTTTAATGCCATCTGACTATTTCATTTCTAACGACTTTAATCAACCTGTGTACCCATTTTTAATAGTGATAATTGCATATTTATTGTCCATGGTTGACCATAGGTTAAGCCAACGTTTGATAAAAAGTAAGGCTTAGCCTTTCAAAACACTAGAATAAACGAGAAGAAGAGAGATTCGAATGAGTTTCTCTTTTTTGCATCAAATGGTCGTGATGATGTAATCAAAATCATGTGCACCTCTTCGCTTCGAAGTGGTAGCATATCCTAGCACAATGGCGACGGCTTGGGTTTATCATGTTTCCCAAGAATTTCTCCAAAATACTTGGGATTTTCAAAATCTATTTTACTCAACACAGTTGTTCCGTTTGTGGATTAATCTCCTCCTTATGGATTTCCCCACCTAATTCATCATAAATCCAAAAAAAACATCCTGTCATGCTCCTATCTCAGCCCAATACTTTACAACTCATACTAATTGTACAACAAACTACATAATTAAACATATTTAACTATCTATTATTACAATAAGTAAGCCATGATAGAAAAGCATTAAAAACCCCTATAAAACAAATGGTTTCGACCATTGAATAGTATAAAGCATTGTGGAATATCTATTTGTATAAGTGTTTGTTCTACACTTATATGTTATTTAACATAAAATAGACACTCAATATATGCCAAAAATGAACGTTCTTTGACAACCTTAAATCAAATAAAATACAATAACACGTTTTATAATATTGTATTTATACTGTAAATCATTTACTAAATAATGAGAAAGTCATCGCAGAAAATTATCTTTCTTGCATTCCTTTTTCTTGCTGTGATACAACAAGTATTCTCAGCCACAGTAGGAAACCCAGGTGGAACCTATAAAACATTGAAGGCTGCCTTCGATGCCATCAATAATGGTACACTTACAGGTGCGGTCACACTCCAGATAGTTGACAACACCGTAGAACCCCTCACTGCAACACTTAATGCCAGCGGTGTGGGTGCTGCCAATTACACCTCAGTGGACATCTACCCCACGGTGGCTGGTCGTTCTATTAGCATGGCTGCAGCCACTTCATTAATCAATCTTAACGGAGCTGACAATGTAACTATAGACGGACGTGTGAATAAAGCCGGACCAGCTGATCTGACTATTTCAAGTACGAATAGTAGCATAGGTATTCCTGTTTCTACCATTCAATTTAGAAATGATGCCTCAAACAACTTTGTTAGATATTGCAAGATTTTAGGAACACCACCAATTAATTCAATCTCAGCCACTATATTGTTTACAACCGGAACTACTACAGGCAACAACAACAATACGATAGAATACTCTTACATCACCAATGGCAGATCGCAATCACCCTCAATTCTTTCTGTAGGTTCGGCTTCAATCCCCAATAAAAATAACGTAATCCGCTTCAATAATTTTTACGATTGTTGGCATACAGCATGGGCTTCAGAAGCTATATTGATAGGAGATAATAATGATGGATGGACAATAAATGACAATAGTTTTTATGAAACATCCAATTTTATAGTATCACTGCCAAACATCATGAATCGATTTATTGAAGTTAATAGTCTTACTGCAACAAATATTTCAATTATTCACAATTATTTTGGAGGAAACGCTCCCAAATGTACTGGAACACTACAAAAGAGTGGAGATCATAGTTACACTCAAGGGATTTACATAAAAGCAGGAACAGGAACTTGTAAAATTAAAAATAATTACTTTGGCAATATAAATTGGTTTAATGGTAATAGATCGACGGACTTCTATGTATATAAAATTGATAAAGGGAGTGTGTCTGATATTGAATTAGTATCAAATACAATAGGCTCATTAGATGGAACATCATCTATCCAGTTTATTAATTCTGACGTGCAAAGTTCAAATTTTGTAGGAATATATAATGGTGGTTCAGGTAGCTTCGTTTGTGATAGTAACGCCATCGGAACAATAACTTGTGATATGGTAAAAGGAGAACAAGGAAATAATATCTGGGGAATACAAAGTGATCCTGCTGCCACTGGTAAAATTTATATCCGCAATAATACTATAGGCTCGACATCTCCAAACAGTATTTATTCCAAAGGAAAAGCTAATGGTGCAACTACTGGAGGGACAATGGTGGGAATATCAAATGAAGGAAAAGGTAGTGCAATTATAACAAAAAATGAGATTCAAAATCTAAGAAACGATGGTACCGATGCTTTAATGGGCAATTCGATGCTCCATGGGATAATTAGTAATCATAGTAATGATGTGACAGTAAGTGATAATAAAGTGCATGATTTGCACATTGATTGTAAAAATATTGCTGACAATCACATCTCTGGATCTGCTGATGGAAATGCTGCTATAACGGGTATATTGGTAACTGGAGAAGTTGCTAATACTCCTGCAAGGCGAAATTTTGATGTGGAGCGTAATCTAATATACGATCTGACCCTCACTAACGTAAGTTCACAAAGTTATATGTATGGATTGTATGTAGGTGCCGACTCGGGAACTGCACAAACTTCGGCATTGGTAAAGCAAAACTTTATTCATAGTCTGAATATACCTGCTGGTTCAAATCGCGTAAAAATGATAGGATTGTATGAGGGGTGGTATTCGCAATCAACATCTACTTGTAATACTGAAAATAACATCATTTATTTAAAATCGGATGAAAAAAACTTCATGGCAGGGATTGAGTCAAGAGGTGATAATGAAATGACAGACTCCTACATGTATCACAATACATCATATTTGGAAGGAAATACCACAGAGTCAAGCACAGCATCTGGACATTGGATAACGGATTTTGATAAGAGTACTCCATTTCTGCACATTTGCAATCTCAAAGTTGGACGTCCTCAGGGCTACAAACTTCATTGTAAAAACAATATTTTCTATAATGCACACTCCTCGCCGAATGGAAGTCTGGGGAAAAATTACTGTTTTATCAATTGGCAAGGAGATCCAGTCCCTGGAGGTAATATCAGCTACAATGACTTCTACTTGGATCCTGCTGCGACAGATAGTTGGTTGGGACAATACTTTAAAATAGATAAATCAACTCTACCTGTAACCCCAGGCATGGATGCCATGACCTTGACTAAAGATCCAAAGTTTAATTCTAAAGGCTTGTATAAAAAAAGGCAAGCTGAATACTACATTCCCTGTGAAGCACTTCAGGGCGATGTAGCTATAATGCCCATTGTGCCACAGGACTATGGAAATAAAGTCAGAAAAGTGCCTATCATGGGTGCATGGGAAGGTACAGGTCCTGCAACTCCCAATATTACGGGTGATTCGGTGATATGTAAC
>CANIXM010000299.1 GCA_947471245.1 Paludibacteraceae bacterium
GGAGAATAGTACTTTGACTTTTCCTTTCCAGATGTCAAGCATGTTTTTCTCCATGTGTTCTACTATGGGATTTAGAATCAAATCACCTGCTTTGGATAATCCCCCGAAGAGGATGATGGCTTCTGGTGCACTGAAAGTCACGAAATCGGCAAAACACTCACCCAGAATCTTTCCTGTGTAGTTGAATATTTTTTTAGCTACCTCGTCGCCACTCATGGCCGCGTCAAACACATCTTTGGAGGTAATTTTGTCCAAGGGAGTGTTGTGCAATAAGCTAGGTTTGGTAGTTGCTTTCATGATCTCCTGTGCTGAGCGTGCTACTCCTGTGGCTGAAGCATAGGCCTCCAAACAACCTTTACGACCACAACCACACGTGCGACCACCTTCACGAACCGCTATCACGTGCCCCAGTTCACCCGCAAATCCATCGTGCCCATACACTACCTTACCATTGATTACAATGCCACTTCCTACGCCTGTGCCCAGCGTAATCATGATAAAGTCTTTCATGCCTCGCGCTGCTCCATAGGTCATTTCGCCCACAGCAGCTGCATTGGCGTCATTGGTAAGAGCGGTAGGTATGCCAAATTTCTCAGTCATCAGTTGGGCAAAATGTATCTCACCTTTCCATGGTAGATTAGGAGCGTAGAGGATATCTCCTGTGTAATAGTTGCCATTGGGTGCCCCTACACCTATTCCTTTGATGTTTTCTTTGCCTACAGTGTCTATCAATTTGGATAGTTCGGTGTACAGTTCGTCGATGTAGAGGTTGATATCTGCGTGTGTCCCTGTTTTGATAGAACCTTTTGATAGCACGTGACCATCATTATCCACAATCCCAAACACCGTGTTGGTTCCACCCATGTCAATTCCTATGGCATATTGATTTTTCATGTTAAAAAAATTAGCCCCCTAACCCCCGAAGGGGGAATAGAGAGAGGTTTGCATATTATAATTAGATTCGAGTCATTTTCTCAATCCGATATGTCCTTGGTAAACTCATCGTTAAAAAAAGGACATGACAAAAATTTAATTTTCACCACGTCCTTTTCTATTTTTATCAAATTACTTTATTCGGCAGATTGTTTTACTTTAGAACCAATAAGCGCATAGTAAAGAATATAAATCTCACCAGCTACTACCAATGTCCAAGTCCAAGTCCAGCTTCCCATGGCATCAGCCATAGCTCCTTGAACCAATGGCATGATGGCTCCACCTACTACTCCAATCATGAAGACACCAGATGCTACTGAAGTGTATTTGCCTAATTTATTTACACATAAGGTAAAGATAGCTCCCCACATGATGGAGTGAAATAAACCTACTGCCACTAATAACCAAGGATTATTCAATGCGATAGCAGCAATTACGAAAATGGTAGCTAGTGCGCTTGTAAATGCAAGTTGGTTTTGTGCAGATATTTTGCTCAAGAATGCTGAAACCAAACGACCTACCAACATTCCCGACCAGTAAAGTGTAGCCATTAAAGCTGCCGATTCGGCAAATGAGCCTCCAAGACTGATGGCAAAAAGATTGATATTGGCACCAATAGCTACTTCTACACCTACGTAGAAGAAAATAGCGATAACACCCAATGTCAAGTGGCTAAATGACCATACACTCTTTTCTAGTTTTTCGCCTTTTTCTACTTTAGTACCTTGTACGTCTGGCAAGGCTACTTTGGTAAGAACAAATGTGATAATACCAATTACAGCCATCAATGCCACAAAAGGCACCATCAATTGACTTGGTTGAACTTCTGACATGGACAGACCTCCGAACACGATTCCAGTAACGAAATAGGGTGCCACAGTGGTACCGATAGAGTTAGAAGACCCACCTATGCTAAGGCGTTGAACTGGCTGTGTGCCTTTTACATCACAAGCTGTAAGGTATGGGTTGATTACTACTTGAAGAATAGTAGCCGATGACCCTACTACGAATGAGCCCAATAGGAAAATGAAATAAGCCACTGGGATACGAGCAGATGCAATGTCAACGATGGACTCAGGAAATTTTGAATAATAGAATGAAGATGAGAAAAACACCCCAAGCCCTACTATCATCAGCAATAAACCACGAAGTAGTGTGCCTTTGTAACCATACTTAGCTACCCATGCTGATCCGATACCACCAGTAAGTGGATAAGCCAGGAACCAAGAGAAGGAAATAAGTGTAGCGAATGTGTTTTTCAAGTCGCCAGCGCCGCTAAGAAATGCAGCTTTAAGTGGACCTTGAAACTGTCCGTTAGCAGTAGTTAAAAACCCTACGATAAAGAAAAGTAGTACCAGTGTAATAAATGGACCTAAGTAATTTTCCTGAGATTTTGTGTTGCTCATTGTAACGTAAATTTAGTTTGATTTTAATGTTAATTTTTAAAGTTTCAAAGATAGTTAAAAATTTCAATTGAAAAAAATTGGTTATAAACTAAGCTTTGCTATTAGTACAGGTAGACTTAACGCTTAAATAATTTGTACACCTGTATTGTTTATGACAAGAACCTATAAGAAATGCAAAAACCCTAAAATTTAGGGCTTTTACATGAATTTCGAAAACACAATCAGATGAATTATATACGTACGTGAAGTCTCAATGAAAACACATTAACAGGACCTTGTCTGTCCTTGTTATATCCTGGATTAAAGACTAATTGGTAGAAACCCGAGAGGTAAATCATGTCTTTCTTTAACTCATACATATAATATAGTTCGGTCAACTTTTCCCATCCATAATTCAAGTTCCCATCGCCTAGCATAAACCCATTACCACCAGCTTTGAGGTAAGCAATGTGATCTGGTGATATACCCGAAGCCACAAAGGCTAACCCGATATTATCATTTTTCCTTTTCCAACGCTCACCTGTCAACACCAATCCACCACTTACCGAATGGTCTATCTCTGTAAACATCCATGTTTCATGCTTTCCATCATTCCAGCTTCCTCTAACAAATACACCTAAGTCGGATGTGATATCCTGTTCTGCATTCATCGCAAATCCATACTTTGTATTACCAATTTTTCGAACTAGTGATATATCAGGCGTTGTAGGATTTTGTGCTACCGCATCCAAATAATGCCCCATATTGGCGGCAGTATAAAAAGCAAGTAACCGCACCGCACCAGCATGCCCATTAATGGAATGCTTATGAGTATATTCAAGCGTGTGAGAAAAAGCATGTGCCACGTCCCAATTCATTACACTTCCGTTGGCTAAAACAGGAACCAGCGACAGAGCATATCGCCACTCGTGCATAGGTGACACATATTCCAACACAGCACTGGGTGTATATCCACGCGTATTGGCAGGATAATCCCAGGCTCCATTGTTCATCAAACCCCAACTGATAAAATGTGTACGTGGATCATGACTAAACTTATTCATATCAAAGAAATCAGCCA
>CANIXM010000300.1 GCA_947471245.1 Paludibacteraceae bacterium
AAAATCTCCCGAAATATCGGAGATTCAGTGATGTGAAGCCACAAATACAAATATATGCGGGAAATATACATTTCAATACTTTTTGTGCATTTTTTCAAGATTTTAACATTTACAGCGGCGATATTTGCCATTGGAAAGTATTTTAATGCGCTGGTAATTAGTTATATATGTTTTTATACTTAGTTGACGCAATATTGAATAAGTGTAAAAAATTGGCATTTGTACCCTCTAAAAATGACGCTTTTTTGAACAATTTTCGTTCGTTCGGCGTTTCAACACAGACACCAAAAATCAGATGTATAGGAATGTGGAAAGATGGACATTCAAATCAATCATTTTGTACATGTGGGCATTTCGTTTTTTTGATGGAAAGCTATCAAAATGATTTTTTTTGTTTCAAAATTGCCCTTTTGTATAATTTCGCCTTTCAATACCAATTTTAAGTCCTCATTCATGGGTGGTTTGATAAATATTTGGTCGTGTGTCAATAATTATGCATTAGCGATTGTAGTTTTTTGGATTTATTTTCTAACTTTGCGAAATCAATGTGGAGAGATTTGGACTGCTTGCAACCACAGAAAAAAATGCTAAACTGCTTCTTGCTGCTTTCTGCCCTGCAAATAGTCCTACCTATTACCATCTCCCATTACTTATTATTCATTATTTAATAAAAGTTGATTATGGGGTATTTATTTTCATCCGAATCGGTATCTGAAGGGCATCCAGATAAAGTCGCCGATCAAATTTCAGATGCCATTCTTGATAATTTCTTAGCATTAGATGCAAGTTCTAAAGTAGCGTGTGAAACCCTAGTTACAACAGGTCAAGTTGTATTAGCTGGTGAGATAAAATCATCGGCTTATATTGACGTGCAGTCTGTGGCTCGCAGAGTGATAAACCGCATTGGATATACCAAAAGTGAATACATGTTTGATGGCAACTCTTGCGGTATTTTTTCTGCATTGCACGAACAGTCAAGTGATATCAACCAAGGTGTAGAGCGTGAAAATCCAATGGATCAAGGCGCTGGCGATCAAGGAATGATGTTTGGATATGCCTGCAACGAGACCAAAAACTTGATGCCAATAGCACTCGACTTGTCGCATGCACTGGTAGAAGAATTGGCAGCCATTCGTCGCGAAGGCAAAGTGATGACTTATCTCCGTCCTGATGCAAAATCGCAAGTTACCATCGAATATGATGACAACAACCAACCTGTGAAAGTTCACACCGTGGTAGTTTCAACACAGCACGATGATTTTGTAAAACCTTCAAGCTCTAAGACACAAGACCAAGCGGATGACGAGATGCTAGCAAAAATTCGTCAGGACGTAAAAGATATTTTGATTCCACGTGTTCAGGCATTGGATGTTCAGTTTGCTCAATTGTTTAAAGGCGACTACATGTTGCACGTAAACCCTACAGGCAAATTTGTTATCGGTGGACCTCACGGTGATACCGGATTGACAGGTCGCAAGATAATTGTTGATACCTATGGCGGAAAAGGTGCTCATGGTGGTGGTGCATTCTCAGGCAAAGACCCATCGAAAGTGGACCGTTCGGCAGCTTATGCTGCGCGTCACATTGCCAAAAATATTGTAGCAGCCGGATTGGCCAATGAAGTATTGGTGCAAGTGGCTTATGCTATCGGTGTAGCCAAACCAATGAACCTGTATGTAAATACTTACGGTACGGCTCAGGTAACATTAAACGATGGCGAAATAGCTAAAAAAATCGAAAAGTTGTTTGACATGCGTCCAAAGGCTATTGAAGAACGATTGAAACTTCGTAACCCTATTTATGAAGAATCTGCTTCTTATGGACACGTAGGTCGCACTCCAGTGACAGTGACAAAAAACTTCAAAGATGGCAATCGAAAAGATGTGTCATGCACTGTGGAGTTGTTTACATGGGAAAAAACAGACAAAGTGGCTGAGATTAAAGCCGAATTTGGGTTGTAATCAATGAGTTTTATACTTGTTGAACGGTCAAACTGATATTCAGTTTGACCGTTATTTTTTAGTTTCATTAAAATGCATATCTTTAACCTCCGAAAAGATGTTGATATCAACAATAATATCGTCATTTTGAATTAACTTTGCAGTCCTAAAAATCAATAGCTAAACTATGTGGAATAAGTTCATAAATCTATTATACATAACCATCCAATGGTGTGTGGCTAGTTGGAATAACTTTTTTAAATGGCGCAAAGCCAGAAAAGCCCGCTATCGGAAGTTGGTGTGGTATCGCAAAATAGCAAATGTCATTATCTCTTCGCTCGTACTGTTTCTACTGTATCTTTTCGTAGTAGATATCAACCTGTTTTGGTTGTTTGGAAAATCGCCCAACCTCAGCAGTATCAGCAACCCCAATCAAAACACAGCCTCTGTTATCATCAGCGCCGACGGCAAAGTGATAGGGAAGTATTTCAGCGAAAACCGCACGCCTGTCACTTATGACGAAATATCTCCCGTTCTCATAAAAACATTAATTGCTACCGAAGATGTGCGGTTTTACAAGCATTTTGGGGTAGATTTTAGAGGTTTGTTTTCTGCGGCCAAAGACATGACCAAAGGTAAGACACGTGGAGCAAGCACCATCACACAGCAGTTGGTGAAAAATATGTACAAGACTCGCAACCAGTATTCTACTGGTTTGTTTGGATTCATCCCTGGTGTGAAACTCATCATCATGAAAACCAAAGAATGGGTCACCGCATTTAAAATTGAAATCTTTTATTCCAAAAAGGACATACTCACCATGTATCTGAACACAGTAGATTTTGGGAGTAACTCCTATGGAATACACACTGCTGCCAAAACATTCTTCAAAACCACACCAGCCAAGCTTAATTACGAACAATCAGCCACATTGGTAGGACTGCTCAAAGCTACCAGCACTTATAGTCCAATATCCCACCCAAAAAAATCAAAGGAGCGCAGAAATGTGGTACTTGAAAACCTGGTGTCGCACAAAATAATTACTCGCCAACAATGCGATTCTCTCAAACAAATCCCAATCCGACTCAATTATAGCATGGAAGAAAATTACGACGGTAAGGCGCTACACTTTAGAGCTTATCTTGCCAAGTATTTGTCGGAATGGGAAAAGGAAAATGACTATGATATTTATGCTGACGGACTGAAAATTTATGTGGCCCTTGACTCTAAAATGCAACAGTATGCTGAAGAGGCTGTGAATAAACAAATGCGTAGTGTGCAAAGAAAATTTGATGATCACTGGCGAGGACAAAACCCTTGGCAGGACGAGAATCATCATGAAATAGTCAACTTTGTTGAAGACATTGCCAAGAAAACCAAGACCTATGCCATGCTCAAGGCAAAATATGAAAACAACAAAGACTCAATTGAATATTACC
>CANIXM010000301.1 GCA_947471245.1 Paludibacteraceae bacterium
CTCAAACATAAGGTTTTGTAGCTCACTATCGTGTATTCTGATGGAACCTCCACCAAGTTCTACGCCGTTGACCACCATGTCGTAAGCATTGGAACGAACTGCTCCCCTATCTGTTTTCAGCAGATGAATATCCTCAGGTAGTGGCGACGTAAATGGGTGATGCATAGCGTAATAACGATCCGTCTCTTCGTCGTATTCAAATAGTGGAAAGTCTATCACCCATAGCGGCGCAAACACATTCTTATCACGCAATCCCAATCGCTCACCCATCTCAAGACGTAGTTCACACAATGCTTTTTGCGTTTTACGCACCTCTCCTGCCATGATTAAAATCAAATCACCAGCTTCTGCATTGCATTTTGATGCAATTGCCTTTAAATCATCCGAATTGTAGAATTTATCAACCGACGATTTATAACTTCCATCGGCCTCACAGCGGATATAAACTAGCCCCTTCGCTCCTATTTGTGGTCGTTTTACAAATTCAGTCAATTCGTCAACTTGCTTGCGTGTGTATCCTGCACAGCCTTTGGCACAAATCCCGGCCACATAAGGTACACTGTCAAATACCACAAAATCACGCCCAGATACCTCTTCCTTAAGCTCCACAAACTTCATTTCAAAGCGAATATCTGGCTTGTCAGATCCATAATACTTCATGGCATCCGCCCACGTCATGCGTGGAAATGCATCATTGAAATCAATGTCCTTTACGTATTTGAAAAGATGCTTTACCATTCCTTCAAAAATTTGCAATACGTCTTCTTGATCCACAAATGACATTTCGCAGTCTATCTGCGTAAATTCTGGCTGACGATCGGCACGTAAATCCTCATCTCTAAAGCACTTAACTATCTGAAAATAACGATCAAAACCCGAAACCATCAACAATTGCTTGAACAACTGAGGTGACTGTGGCAATGCGTAAAACTGACCAGGATTCATGCGTGATGGTACTACAAAGTCACGTGCTCCTTCGGGCGTAGAACCAATCAATACAGGGGTTTCCACCTCCATAAAGTTCATCTGATCAAGGTACCTGCGCGTTTCAAATGCCATGCGATGACGCAATTCCATATTGGCACGTACTGCATTTCTACGAAGATCTAAATACCTGTATTTCATACGAATATCATCACCACCATCAGTATTATCTTCGATAGTAAATGGCGGAGTGATGGATTCGTTGAGGATATTCAACTCATTGACCAATATTTCAATTTCACCTGTTTCTATGTTTGCATTTTTATTGCTTCGTTCGGCCACATGACCAGTCACTTGTATCACGTATTCACGACCTAGTCTATTGGCTTTTTCAAACAACTCACTATTCACTTCTTGATTAAAAACCAATTGCGTAATGCCGTATCTGTCGCGAATGTCCACAAAAGTCATTCCTCCCATTTTACGTGTACGTTGTACCCATCCCGCTAAAGTCGGCTGTTGTCCCACATTGGCAAGTCGCAACTCACCACAAGTCATTGTTCTAAACATAAAAAATCTGTTTTGCTAATATTGCTAATACATCACAAAAGTACGAAAAAATTAAATAGCTTTAAAGTGGTCATTAAAAAAGCTCGAAACATTAGTTACGAGCTTTTTTAGATTTTAAAAGAACTAGTTGATTATCCTACTAACACTTCAGTAGCTACTTTCTTAATCAGACCTTTCAATACATCACCAGGTCCTAGTTCTGTAAAGTCAGTAGCACCATCAGTAACCATGTTTTTTACAGTCTGAGTCCAACGCACAGGTGCAGTCAACTGATCAATGATGTTTTTCTTAATTGCGTCAGGCTCTGTTTGTGGATAAGCATTTACGTTTTGGTAAACGGCGCAAATTGGTTTACTGAAAGTAGTGGCATTGATAGCTGCTTGAAGTCTTTCGCTAGCAGGTTGCATCAATGGTGAGTGAAAAGCACCACCCACAGTCAATTTCAATGCACGTTTAGCACCTTTTTCTTTCAACAATTCACATGCTTTATCGATGCCCTCAATAGATCCAGAGATTACAATTTGTCCAGGACAGTTGTAATTAGCAGGCACCACAACTGCATCTTTGATAGAGTCACATACCTCTTCCACCACTTCATCAGCAAGTCCTAATACGGCAGCCATAGTCGATTCTTCCAATTCACAAGCCATCTGCATAGCCAATGCACGCTCAGATACCAGTTTCAATCCATCTTCAAACGTCAATGCTTTTGCAGCCACCAAAGCCGAAAATTCGCCCAATGAGTGCCCAGCTACCATATCAGGTTTGAATTCATTACCAAGTACCAAAGCAGAAATTACAGAATGCAAAAACACTGCTGGTTGGGTCACTTTGGTTTGACGAAGATCTTCTACAGTTCCTTCAAACATCAAGTCAGTGATGCGGAAACCAAGAATTTCATTTGCCTTTTCGAAATATTCTTTTGCTAATGGCGATTGATCATACAGATCCTTTCCCATTCCTACAAATTGGGCACCTTGACCCGGAAATACATAAGCCTTCATGTGATTAAAATTTAGCCCCCTTATCCCCCAAAAAGGTTGAATCAAGAGGGGTTTGTTATGTTTATATTAGTTTTTTAGAGTTCAAATAGCTTGTCCTAATTTGGAGAGAAACACGCAGTAAACTTTCCTCAAAAAGAAGTGCAAAGATAATAAAAAACCCCAAATCAGCTACTGACTGACATGGGGTTAGTGTAAAAAGATTGCAACATGTTGGAAATATGCAATCAATGAGAATAATATAGTGGGAACTACAATTTATAAATGGCTCCAAAAGTAAAACTGCTAAGGCCAACATTAAGACCAAAATTCGATACGTTGGTAGTAGAGGTGGTAGTGGTAGTCTCAATAGTATTGGTAGTAGTTTTTTTTGAAGACTGGAATCCAACATTACCTAATTTGGCTATCAACGAAAACTTATCGCTCAAATCATAGGCAATGCCTGGAGTAATTCCTACACTGATGATCAATGTTGATGGGTTTTTTGTGGTATTACTACCTACTGTGGTTTCACTCATCATGCTGCCATATCCTACACTGCCTTCAGCAAACGCAGAAAAACTGCCTGATTTGTAGAAAAAATAACGTGCATAAGGGTTAATCATAAAATTAGTATTAAGATCAACCGATGAGGAGGTGGGAGTAATTGGTGTGGTGAAGCTTCTTGAAATAAATGACACAGCTAAGCCAACAGCCAGTTTGTTACTTAAAAAATAACCTACTTCTGGAGAAAGTGTTAGCGATGATGAGCTACCTCCTTTAGTGGTAGTAGTACCAACAGTGCTAGAGGTTGATAGGGTATTAAAACCCAGATTACCACCCACATAAAGCTGTGCTTGAGTTAGAGAAGTAA
>CANIXM010000302.1 GCA_947471245.1 Paludibacteraceae bacterium
AAAGTGTGGCATGACAGTTTATGAAACAATCAACAAGGAAATGGTAAAGTGTGAAAAACGAACCCAGATGATGAGATTAGTTACACGTCCCCCATTTAATTATTAATTATCAATTGTTAATTATTAATTCAATTTACATGCTCCATCACCGATTTCAGCGATGTAGAACTCAGGTTTCAAGCCTGTTTTGGCTTCATAAGCCTTGCCCACTTGAGCAATGAAAGTATCGATAGCTTCGTCTTTTACCAATGACACGGTGCAACCACCAAAACCACCACCAGTCATACGTGAACCGATAACACCTTCAACTTTCCAAGCCTCTTCAGCCATGGTGTCAAGTTGAAGACCTGTTACTTCATAGTCATCGCGCAATGATGCGTGAGAAGCATTCATCAACTGTCCAAATTTAACCAAGTCACCCGCTTTCAATGCTTTTACAGCGTCCGATGTGCGTTGTACTTCGCCTACTACGTGACGGGCACGCTTGTGAGCTACAGGATCAGTGATGGCCGATTCGATTGATTTAAACTCAGCTTCAGTAAGTTCGGCTAGGTATTTAAGAGGACGAACTTTGTTAAGTTGCTCCACCGCAAGTTTACATTCAGCTACACGTTGGTTGTATGCACCCGAATCCAATTTGTGAGGGCTGTGAGTGTTAGAAATCAAGATTTTTACACCTTCTAATTTTACAGGAACTAATTCAAATTCCAATGTGTCGCAGTTCAAGTGGATAGCGCTATCTTTAGCTCCGTTGGCAGAAGCAAACTGATCCATGATACCACAGTTTACAAATGCAAATTCATGCTCTGCTTTTTGTCCGATTTGAGCCAATACCGTGCGATTGAAACCAGTTCCTAGTTGATCATTTAGCGCAAATGCTGTCACTACTTCCAATGATGCCGATGATGAAAGACCAGCACCATTAGGCACATCACCCCAGATAAGGATGTCATATCCCTCAGTGATAGCCACACCGCGTTTGATGTATTGAGCAAACACGCCAAGTGGATAGTTCACCCATGTTTTGTCAAGGGGAGTAGTCAGTTGGTCAAGACCCAATTCAGTTACTTCTGGTTGGTTCAATGAACGAAATTTCACTGATTTTCCACCGTTTTTGCTTAGCAACAGGTAGGTTCCAAAACTCAAAGCACATGGGAACACCGAACCACCGTTATAGTCGGTATGTTCGCCAATAAGATTCACACGACCAGGCGCAAAATACACTGCCTCTGCCTCTTTTCCATAAGCTGACACATAAGCAGCTTTTAATTCTTGTAAAGTCATAAAGTTTTTATTTTTTGATTGAATAATTATCTAACTACAAATTAACGAAAAAAAGGCGAAACTACCATTTCACCTTACACAGAAAAGCATAAAAATTAGGATTTTATAACGAGTGAGGGATGGTGAGAAAAAATTCTAAATGAGAAAAAACAAAATCAAACTCTCCATTTCTTATAATAGACAATTGATATCATTCAACTCAAATCTAAACTGGAAAATTCTAAAATGAAGAAAAATATAAGCCAATTTGTTTCCCTAATTTTGATTACTTAGAGTATTTATTATCAAACTCAATTAACGAATACTTTGCTTGAAATCCTCATACATTCTTTTGTAGCCTTCAAACTCATTTTTGTTTGTATTTAAAAACTTTTCAAATTCTGTTTGAACTTCTTTTACATAATTATTATTTGAAAAGATAAAATCATGATTTATACCATAATAGAAATCCAATTCATTTAATATTTTCTTTTTGTAGTTGCAATCAACAAGAAGACTAGCTAGAAAAACATAAGTTTTGTTTTCATCTGTGTCATTATTAATTTTTCTAAAATGTGTGTTTTTAAATCGTACATAATCTTCAAGCGACACATACTTTAAATTATTTTGATCAATTGGGTAAAAGGGGAAAAACATCATACATCCATCCTGATTCCTCATTCGAGGATTCTTAAATTTGGTTTCAAACAAAAAAACATCTTCTATATCTAATCTTTTCCAAAATTCGGTTAGATTAATTGAATCGAAAGATTGGTTGAAATAATCTCTATTAAGATATTCATTATCAATATTGTTGTAAAATATTTTATTTGTGGTAATAAAAACTCCATCATAATCAAAATTGCTCTCGCAGGCAAAATAGAGTGCAATAAGATGAGAATTAGTCCAATCAAGCAACCGTGTTCGAAATCCAAAATGTTGAAAAACAGACAAATAATCAAGAGGATCAGAAGTGGATAAAAATGGTATGGTTTTATAATGAATTAGTGGCAAAAAATAAGATCTTTCGTTAAGAATATGCTCTTCACAAAAGTCATTTCTTAATAATGAAGGTAACAGTTTCCACCCAGATTTTGATTGACCTCTAAAAATATGATTAGAAGAAGTGAAATTTACTTCTTTTAATAGCACTTCTAAATCTTGTACACTTCTAATCTTTCTTTGCTCCATATTAATTTCATCAATGATGAGTAAAACTCACCACTACAATTGAATTATATTTCCCTCAGCAGTTCTTTCATTATCAATGTCATAAGCGGCTGTACTGAGTTGCCTATCTGTTGGACTTCTTCATGCGTCACTTCAATGATTTTGCCAGGCACACCTAGGTCGGTGATGATGGAAATACCAAATACCTGCATGCCTGCATGATTGGCCACAATGACTTCTGGCACAGTGCTCATACCTACTGCATCGCCGCCAATGGTGTGAAAATAGCGGTATTCGGCTGGAGTTTCAAAAGTCGGTCCTGAAGTCCCTACATACACACCTTCTACCACTCGGATGTTATGCTTAGAAGCAATGGCTTTTGCCTTTTTCACAAAGTCCTTGCAGTATGCCTCGCTCATATCAGGGAAACGAGTGCCTAATTCCGAAAAGTTTTTACCTCGTAACGGATGTTCTGGAAAAAGATTGATGTGATCGGTGATAATCATCAAATCGCCTATTTCAAAATCAGGATTCATTCCACCAGCAGCATTTGATACTAATAGATTCTCTATCCCTAAAGCACGCATTACTCTTACAGGAAAGGTTACTTCTTTCATGTTATAGCCTTCGTAATAGTGAAATCTGCCTTGCATAGCTAGCACGTCTATCTCGCCCAGTTTACCTAGTATTAGCTTCCCACTATGTCCTTCCACCGTAGAGAGTGGAAAATTTGGGATGGTTTCGTAAGGAATTTCGGTTTTTTGGGTAATCTGGGTGGCCAAATTGCCAAGTCCAGTGCCTAGGATGATTCCAGTACGTGGAAAGGCAGTCATTTGTGATTTTAGGAAGTCAGCAGTTTCTTGGATTTTCGACAACATAATTCAATATTTTTTGATTAAACTTCGATTC
>CANIXM010000303.1 GCA_947471245.1 Paludibacteraceae bacterium
CCTTTCTCAGTGGAGAAAGGGTTAGGGATAGAGGCCGATAACCAATAAAGGAGAAATAAAAAAACAGATAACACGTCTTTCGTCATTTGACCTTTGACTTTAGACATTAGACTATAGACTATAGACTTTAGACCAATAAAAACCCATGAAACGTACCATCTTCACCATCATCACAGCAGCATGCCTAGGCTTTTCGGCTATAGCGCAAGAACAAGCACCGGCGAGCACCACTACTTCAACTACAGCCAGCACCACCGTGGGAAGCATACCCGGCACATCGGGAGTAAGCCCCACAGGTGCAGCGACCTACACCATACCCATAGAGGTGCCTGCCGGAGTTAATGGGATTCAACCCGAAATAACGATTAACTACAACAGCCAAGGAGGTTCTGGAGCATTAGGCATAGGATGGGATATGGGAGGATTATCTACAATCACTAGAGGCTCAAAAAACATCTATTTTGACGGAAAAATAGAATCTACACATTTTGATAATTCAGATGCACTTTATTTGGATGGTCAACGATTACTTCTATTGTTTGGTAATAATTTAGAAAGTGGAGCTATATATGGAAAAGAGATAGAGGACTTTACTAGAATAACTATCAAAACAAATACTCAGGGGGCAATTTATTTTGAACTTAAAACCAAGGAAGGAGGAACAGTTGAATATGGCAATACGTCAGATGCGCGAATAACAAATGCTCAACCTAACATTGATACAAAATACAACACAAAATGGGATTACAGACCAGACCCTAACAACATACACAACTCCATCCCAATAGCCTCTGTGGCAGTCCGTGAATACATGGGAAATCCTGAAGATGACAGCCGTGTTTCTGGATGGAGAATAAACAAAGCAAGTAATTTATTGGGTGCTGCAGTGAATTATGTTTATACCGATCATGGAGCACGAGTTCAGCAAATAAATTACAATAACTCTACTGTTAGTCTTAATTTTAGTTATTCACAACAAAATTCAGCTGTAAGGAAAGCCAATAATAGAGGTTTTCTCTCTGTAAATAATTATCTGCTTTCTTCCATCAGTATTAACTCAGGGAATGTGAATGAATTATTTACATATCAGTTTTCTTATTCTACTACTTCAAATGCATTTTTACGACTGACTGACATTAAAAAAGTAGCCTCTGATAAGTCAGCAATGAATGACACTCACGTAGAATGGGGAGCCAATAACGAACAATTAACTACTCAATATTTAGATTCAAAAGGAGCCTTGAAAACGTTTTTTGCTGATGTGAATGGAGATGGACAAATCGATAAAATTTGCTATGAAACCTATGATATTGAAACAAAGACAAAAAATCCAGATTTTAATGTTATAATTGGGTATAACCACAGCCAGCCTATATATAAAGAGTGCTGCTGTACGGGAATCCGCAATTCGATGGGACCTTGCCCTGAATTTCTAATAAATATTCAAAAACATTCAAAATACATCATTTATATTGGTTCGGGGTTTGATGTAAATGGTGTTGCAACATTTAATCAAACAGGGATATTATTACATCAAGATCCTATAGAAAAATACATGGAATCTACCATTACTACTGGCGATATAAATAACGATGGGAAAGATGAAATTATTCTTTTAACAGGAACGAATAACGGTGAGCAATTAATTGTATATCAATATATCAACGGAAATATAACACAGCTCGGATTAGCACGTGAGATAGAAAACATTGTAGAACCAATAACAAATTACCTAAATCATGGGGATTCTGACAAACCAATTAAACGAGTTGCACAGTTGATGATTGCCAATAACAACAACGATCAATATGGAGATATAATTTTGGTATTAGGTGGGCTAGAAAGTCCGAGATTTTGGTTGGACCCAGAAGGATTATATAACATAAGTTCCACCGCGTACATAGCAAATGGTAATGCAAGTGGTTTAGATCCAGTCTGTGCTGCAATGTATGGTGCATCTACACCAGATTTTACAGTAGGTGACTATAATGCAGATGGAGTGATTGATGTAATAACAAGGTATGCTATGGCAGGATTCGGTGGGGCTTGTCCTAGCCCAAACATCAGATATTGTGGAAATTTTGGATATAAATATATTGATGACTACCGTTCTATTCTCAAAATTCCTATTTATGCAGACTTTGATAGTGATGGACTAACAGACTATTTATCATCTTCAATAAGTGGTGATTTTCATTTAACAATGAACCTAGGTCCATATTCTGCTTTTCATAAAGATATTACGATAGATGGTTTGTCGGCTTACAATCAGTATAACTCATCAGCTTTTGATAACGATCAGCCTAGTAGCGCCGAAAAAGGTGATGTCTATGTACTAGACTATAATGGGGATGGGATGTTAGACATTGTGGTTGCTGATGAAATATATGGAGGACATGGTTTAGCTGAACCTTCTTTTCACCAAACTGACTGGAAATTTGTAAAAAATTTAAACAACTACCATTTTTTAGGCAACAATGATCAAACCGTCCCAGACGGAAGCAAACATTTTGAACTTAATCAGACTTTTACTGTAAATTCGAAATTGACTTTCGAAAACAAAAAAGCAGTTGTAGCTGATTTGAATGGTGACGGGGTGTCCGACCTATACGACCCTAGTACAAATACCATTTATACAATGAAAAACACCAAAAACCAACATCTGGTTACTTCAATTACAAATGGTATGGGACTCACCACTTCATTTTCATACAAAAATTTCACTGATTACGAGCAAACCCCTTCTTCGGGTGATTTTCGAAACCTCAAATCACCAATAATAATTGTTGATGGAGTTATCGAGCAAGATGGTAGCACCTCTTCGTATGAGTTTAAAAAACCCATTACTCATATCAAAGGCAAAGGATTTCTAGGTTTTACTAACATGACAGTAACTAACTCATTACAAAATCGTAAAACAGAAACTGTATCAAGCTACAGCACAGACAACAATGGCTATGTATATCAAAACAGTGTAACAAATACCGTTACAACTATTGACAACAAAGCTATTTCGTCAAGTCAACAAACATATAGTGTGAAAGTTCCAACGATACCATCTGCCAATTCGAGTGTGATGAGAAGAATTGTGACAAATGGCATGCAATCTAACACCAATAGTCTAACAGGTATTAGTCAGTCGGTTGCCAACAGCTTTGATGTTTATGGCAACTTGACCACCACAATAGCAACTGGTGGTGACATAACTAACACAACAAATACAACCTTTATCTCTCGTGTAAGCGGAGAAGTCCCTTATTTGGCAGAAAAAGTGACCACTGAAAGAGCTCAGTCTGGAAGTAAAATTACCCGAATAAAAGACTTCAAATATAATTCAC
>CANIXM010000304.1 GCA_947471245.1 Paludibacteraceae bacterium
GATAAAAGATACTTTGAAAGGAATTAGTATTTTAACAGTCAGAGACATTTTGACAACAACTGAAGCAAATTTAAAAACAGCATATTATGTCGGAGATAAAAGAGCAAGACTTGTTAAAAGTGCTGCGACAACTTCGGTATATGAATATTTAAATGGATAGAAAATCTGGGTATAATCGAGTAGACGGCTCCGCCAGTAAACACTGACGGAGTTTGACTCTGTTCAAAGTATGCTCCG
Organism: Paludibacteraceae bacterium; assembly: GCA_947471245.1. Lineage (GTDB taxonomy): Bacteria > Bacteroidota > Bacteroidia > Bacteroidales > Paludibacteraceae > Paludibacter. Next base: position 238 of record CANIXM010000304.1, read on the forward strand.
CCTACGTTGAACTAAAAGAAAGACTCCTGCATTACAAAAAAAACACACAGTCAGACATACAGCGAATGCTCCCGTAATCTGCCAAATACCCATAGCCTCGACCGTTATCAACCATGTTAGAAACAGAAATGACAGAGACAAGCAGATGAAAAAAATAATAGTAACATTTAACAATAATAAAAAACTATTACAAATTTTAAAATGAAAAAAATCACATTCTTATTATTACTATTTTTTACAATAGCAAAAATACAAGCACAGGATTACCAAATCACTTTTGCAGGAAAAGGAGCAAGCACAGTAATCGACTCCGTAAAAGTAGAAAACCTGACACAATGTAAAGACTCATGGCTTATAGGAAGCAATACATTGCATCTTACAGGAACAGTTGGAATAAGTGGAATAAATGACATAAATCAAAATGCGAACAAAGCATTACGTATTTATCCAAGCCCAATGACTGATCATTGCGTAATAGAATTTGAAGCAACAACTCAAGGCACTACAACTATTGAGTTATACAACATTTCAGGAAAAAGAATAATACAAGAGCAAACAATGCTGACAAAAGGCATTCATACATTTCAGTTAAGCGGAATAAACAGTGGAGTTTATATTTTAAATATTATATCCGACACCTATTCATATTCAGATAAAATAATAAGTACAAACACACAAACTGCAACTGCCCAAATAACTTATAATGGAGCATCAACGAATACAGAAAATAAAAATTTCTCATCAAATACAAAAAGCATAAAAAAATCAAAAGGCGAAAATTCATTAATAGAAATGCAATACACCACAGGCGACTTATTGAAATTCACAGGATATTCAGGAGGAATTCACAGTACAATTATGCAAGTACCAACCCAAACACAAACCGATACTTTTAATTTTGTACATTGTAACGGTGCAAGTATCACTGTGAAAAGTGGAGGAAAAATTCAAGATGCAATTAATCTTCTATATAATACTGGTGGAACAATTAACGTAGAACAAGGTGTCTATATTGAGAACATCCATTTATTTTCTTGTATTAAACTTCAGTCAAGCCAGCAATATGGAGCAGTTATTAAGCCTGCCAACACCAATAAATATACAATTACCGGCTATGGAAAGACAGATATATCAGTCTTGAATTTTGCAATTGAAGGTGGGGTGGAGTTTGGACAGGTTACTACCGATTTTAGCCAAATTTCAGAACGAATTGTCATTCAAGGAAACAAAATTAGTAATAATGGAAATAAAGACGGCATTCATATTGGTGGAGCAGAATCAGTAGAAATATTAAATAATGAGATTTCAAATTCGGTTACTGAACAGGGAATTGATTTGGTTGGAGTTAAAGATTTTACAGTTACCGGAAATATAGTTCATGACATTTTAAATTCTTCAGGAATGGGAATAGTTGCAAAAGCAGGTTCTGTTAATGGTACAATTTCAAATAATGAAATTTATAACTGTGGAAATGCAGCAATAGCTTGTGGTCAAGTTTCTGATGAAGTGTGGATTTTCCCTGAAGGAATTGCTGAAAAATATGAAGCAAAAAATATTATTATTTCAAAAAATTATATTCATGACAATTCAAAATTCTCTTTATATGCTAGGGGTGCAACAAATTCAAAATTTGATTCAAACACTTTAGGATTATCAAATTATTATGCAATTATTTTCATTGGAAACTCAGATGCAACCCATTCCCCTGCATGGATTTCAAGAAATATTACCATTAATCAAATTGGCATCACTTCATTAAATATTGACCTTGCTAAGGACGCATCAAATATCATTCTAAATGGAGTAAAGTTACAATAAGTTACATTTTTAAAATTCTTGAAATAGATGTGTAAAATGAAAATTTTAAAACACAGCTGCTAATACTTAGGCTTCCTGCGGTAGGAACGACCTAGCTCGGAAGTCTAAGTTGAACTAAAAGCAAGACTCCTGCCTTGCAAAAAAACACACAGTTTGACAGACAGCAAATGCTCCCGCAAACCGCCAATGGCTGTTAGCCTCGATAGTTACCACACAGTTTATAAAATATCCCCGAAAGGTTGCAAACATGATATTATGTACTTATATTTGTACAATTAAATGTACATCCAATAAAAAAAGATTATGTTAACAGCAACCATCTCTGACTTCAGAAAAGACATAAAAAAATATCTTGACTCTGTTACCCAAAACTTTGAGACTCTGATTATAAACAGAGGAAAAGACAGCGGTGTGGTAGTTATGTCACTTGATGAATACAACTCGTTATGTGCAACACAACACGAACTTTCTTCTAAAACAAATGAAAAGAGACTCGATTCTGCTATTGAAAAATTAAAAAGTGGTTCATCTTTCCAAAAAGAATTAATTGATTGATGAAATACACCTTCGTAGATGAGTCTTGGGAAGACTATTTGTATTGGCAAAAAACGGATAAAAAAATTCTTAAAAGAATTAATGATCTTTTAAAAGATATTTCTAGAACTCCGTTTACTGGCATTGGAAAACCAGAACCATTAAAATATAAATATAAAGGGTTTTGGTCTCGTAGAATTGATGACGAACACCGTATAATTTATCAAGTAAAAGATGATGAAATCTTGATTGCAAAATGTAGGTTTCATTACGATTAAACCCGAATTAATCATTAGGAGTTTTGAAAAATCGAACTAATGATTCCATGAGGGAAAACCCCGCTCTTATTAGTCCAAGGGTTTTGAAGAAAGCCTTGGCAACTAATAAGATAGCGTTTAAGCATTTTCAATGCTTAATTTGGGTTAAACAGAAAACCGTGTGGTAATCAAGTAAACCGCGCTCCTAGCCTAGAGACTGACAGGAAAAAGCATCTCACAATTTATCCAGTCCTGCTGGACCATCGCGCCTGATGCAGGACGATTCACCAAGATAATGCGTGAAGTTTTGATAACAAACAAGCGAAGGTTAATAACATAAAGCATTGACAATGACAAAAGAAAGGGCGATAAAATTATTTGAACAAAAACAAATACGCTCCATTTGGAAAGAAGAAGATGAGAAATGGTATTTTCCACTAAGAGATGTAAGATGTTCTGAAAAGGAAAATATTTTCTACCAAAGAGCAA
>CANIXM010000305.1 GCA_947471245.1 Paludibacteraceae bacterium
GTATAATTAGCCTGAGTCAAGCTATTAGCTACACTTACTAATGAATCAACTTTGCTTAAAGCGAAAGTGATGCTTGATCCCCATTGTACAGGTGCACCTGGAGTTGCAGTTGGATTCCACAAGCATTGACGAACAGTCATGTTTTTTGAAGCAGGATCTAAAGAGATAACCTGATACGATAATTTTTTGTCGTCTGTTGTAGAATTATTACCTACTTCACCTTCACCCTTCATTGGTGAATCTACACGAATAACTTTTAAAGCTATATTGTTGTCAGGTCCAGTATATGTATAGAACTGATTCCAGTTTGAATTGCCATGGAAATAAGCTTTGATATTTGGATGAGCTTTTACAAAACTTGCAAAACCTCTTTGCTCGATAGTAGATGCAACAGATGTCACAAGTCCATCTTTACAAGTTTCTTCAACCATATTCTCAAACTTATCAGTTGAATTAATTGTATGCGTTCCATTTGGATTGCGTAAATGTTTGGTTTCAATATCTGGTTGATCATGTGTGAAAATCACAACTGGCATTGTGGAACTAACAGTTGCTAAGTCATTTGCCATCCAAACTCGATTGGTTGAATCTGGCCACATGGTAACAAACATAAAGTGAACACCGCCAATGTTTTTAGAATAGTTGATTTTGTCTGTTGTGTAATTATAATCAACAGTAGTTTTTGGCGTTGTAGGATTCATCATCATGTTATAGATATTCACCATCGAAGTATTATCTGTTAATGGTGACAAAGTCTTATAATATCCAATTGCATTTGACACGTCGTGATTACCTGGTGCTAAAAGTAATTTAGCTGTTTGATTCAAGCTGTTTTTTACAGTTAAATTATTAATGTAATCAGTAGTGAATTGTGACCATGATGTAGTTGCTGATTGAATAGAAGACGCACTCTCCTGACGGTTAGCGATATCTCCTGTGTTGATAACAAAATCAACCGCTCCAATTGTTTTTCCAGCTGCTACTCCGTTGTCATTAGGTAATGCAACTGTTGACATACTATTAATCTTAGCAACTAAAGCAGCATTTACAACTTGTGCATTTACATTTGTTGCACCTTGGAAGTTTGCTCTATTGATACCGTAATGTGAATCTGAGGTGTAAATCATATTGATTTGAGGCAACGAAGCCAAATATGCTGTTTCATCTGCCGCTTGCATATCTGCAATGTCTTTATCAGTCATAGTATATTCTATTACCAATGCTGCTGCAGCACTTGCCTCACCTTCAAACGATTCCATTTCACGGCGACCTGTACCTTTTATATAAAAAGCCATAGCGTTGCCCGATGCCCATCCACTTCTATTTAAGTTGGCTTGCACTAAGCTTGCAATGTTAGCTGAGTAGTAGCGTTGGTCAACTACATTAAGTGAATTTACGTCCACATTCCATGCAACTGTGCTCGAAGATTTTGGACGAGAAGTTAATGCATTTGCAGTATTTGTAAATGTTAAAGGATTGTCATTGTCTTCACTCCAGATTGTTAAATTACATGGGTCAACCTTCGATGTAGCAACGTCTACTTCAAATTCAAGATACGCATTTTTTATTGTTGCATTTTTTGGAAGATTGATTCCTGGAAAACGAACACCAATCATTTGAGGCTCTGCAGCTGCACCACCTTCGCAACCTAATTCCAAATCACTACTTGTCCAATCAGCCTCACCTACTATTTTTGATTGAGTTTGACCAGCTTCAGGTGCAAGTCTTTCTTCCAAATCATCAGATGCTTGTTGTATTTGAACTTTTAAAGTCTTAACAGGTGATGAATACACAAAAATCGGGTTAGAATAGAACCAAAGGTCAGCAAATGCTTTGGTTGCATCATTTGTTCCCATCAAAGCATCTGCAAGTGGATTACCATCAGCATCTGTTTCGTTGGTTACATTCAATCCTTGGTTGGTACCACGTAAACGGAAATATACAGAGTCAGTAACATTCGATACAATCATCGACATTTCTACCCAACCATTACCAAGGCTTGTCCATTTTTGACTAGTGATATTTTTAGTATCTGCAACTCCACCCACTGCGTCAAAACGACCAATTACAGATGTAGTAGCCACTGTTTGCACATTATAATTTGGAGACGCAGGATCAATTTTACCTGTAACTTTACCTTTGATAATATCGATGTGGTTTAATACAGGATTGGTGTAACTGCTGTATGTATTAAAATTAGCAGTTTGTGGGTCGCGGGCTTTGATGGTAATTTTTACCGATTTCCCTTTGTTTACCGATAAAGTTGAACCCATCACCGCTTTAGTTTTGGCTTGATCTGCTGTTTCCACTGTGTAAATCAACGAATCTATTAAATCGCCTTCTACCACCCAAGTGTTACCAGAGCGCAAACCATCAACGATATTTTGAGCTGATTTTCCAGATGTATAAGTATAGTTCTTTTGGTATTCTCCTGGGTAAAAATCACCAGCCTCATCATGACAGTCAGAGTTTGCAAACAACCAAAAGTTACGACCTTCTGACAACAAGGCATCCCAAAGTCCGCCAATAATTGCCGAAAAATAACCAGTACCACCAAATGTGCCACCACCTACTGCTGAAGAGCTGTATCCACCTCTTCCTCCAGCATCTTTTTGGTGACCAGGCATACTTTCAAAACCAAAACATACAGTTGGAGCTGCATTGTTCATATCCCTGAAAGCAGCTATGGTGTAACCTCCCGATGCTTGAGCCTTGCGCTCAGGGTGTGCAGGTACTAAATAGCTTGTAGAAGCGTAGTTAGAGTTTAACCATGCTAATGACTCTATGGTTTTAGCATGACCTGTTGCTGTGCTTTTTGTCCAGCCTTGTGCCACGCCACCTGTTAAGTCTGCATCACTTCCGTCGAACATAAACTCAAATTGTGCAATAGGAGAACAATTTGGTGTGGCAAGAAATTGATTTGAAATAAGACCCATGCTGCCATGCTCATGTCCAGAAACATTCATTTCATAACTTTGAAGAATTGTTTTAGCTGGATAAAGCAATCTAGCTTTCTGAATTTCCGTGAACGAACTGTCACGTAGCATTTGCCAGCGCCACATTTTTTGGTGACCGCCAGACAAAGATGATGTTCCGATAATTGGATTTGGAACATAAGAATCCCAATATTCAGTGATTCCTGTATTGGTACCTGTTACGCGTGCATTGGTAGTAAATCCACCACCGTGCTCGCTGTTGGCCCACCATTGTAAGCCGTACTGATTGTTTTTGGACATCATGTGTCCGATAGTGTAACTACCGTCGGTATAGGTAGTGTGTTGGTGAAAATCACCCGTCAAATAACTTTGTGCTGCGATTGGCAAAGCCAAGGTCAC
>CANIXM010000306.1 GCA_947471245.1 Paludibacteraceae bacterium
GTGGCATGCCCGATTTTGCTGTCAACAAGCCCACATCGTTCATATAAAGTTTAAAGTCACTGAGACTAGCCGATGTAGCAATGGGCAAATAACCGTGGTCTATCTTCTGGCATTTACTGACCAATCCTGCAAAATGAAGCCACTCTATGGATTCCCCAAAAATGGTGGCAGTACCGCCTTTTTGGACGGTTTTGTACTGAAACTTCGCATTTTCTTTTGCCAATTGTGCCGGAATGGAATTGTAACATGCACGGATTTTCACACTGGTGCTATTGCTGACATATTTAGCCATATCGGCTATGTATTCATTGAGCAGACGAGATTGAATATTAGAGGCAAAAAGCAAACTTTGTGTTTCAACCAACTCTCTCACCACACCCGGCATCCCACCGACAATCAAATACTGTTTCAATAAATCCAATGCTTGCAAGTGCAAAGCCTCAGGAAAAGGTACATTATCCGCAAAATGAGTCGCAATCTGATCTGCCAACAACTGCTTATTCATGGCCCAAAGAAACTCCTCAAAATCCATGGGAAACATGGTCAATTCGTCCACCTTGCCTACTGGAAATGAAAACTTCTCTCTGTTGACAGCCACCCCCAACAAACTCCCCGCCACTACGATGTGGTACTGTGGTGCTTCCTCACTGAAATTTTTCAAGGAAGTCAACGCTCGTGGGCAAGACTGTATCTCATCCAACACAATGAGCGTCTCTCCTGCAACAATACGCGTATTGGTGGCAGATTCCAAATACTGAATGATTCTTTCGGGCTGTATATCTGTGTCAAAATATGAATTGACAGTGGAGTTGGTCTCCAAATTGATGTACACCATCTCCTTGAAATGAAGTTTGCCAAACTCCATCACTATATACGTTTTCCCAACCTGACGTGCGCCATTTATTATCAATGGCATCCGCCTAGGATGCGATTTCCAGTCTATTAATCGTTGAAGAATTTTTCGTTGCATGGGCATATAAAATTAAGCCTCCCCAAGCCCCTCTCCCGTTTATGACGGGATAAACTGCAGAGGGGATGTGAAGTTTGCATTGTATGGTATTATCGTTTTGCACCCAAAACCTTTGGAAAAACGTGAGTAGTTCACCACCATTATTTTGGCTTACCGCCTGCAAATATAATCAAAGTCTATGAAAAAGTCAAAATTTTCTGACTTTTTCATAGACTTTGATACTAATGCTCGTTTTAAGTCAAAAAAATCGGCTGAACACCACAGTGGATATTCAGCCGAAAAATTGAAGGATGCTTAAAACGCTTAAAGCATTTTATACTGTTTTATAGTTTTACAACCTTAGCACTATGATCTTTTCCATCCACCGTGTAGCGAACGAAGTAGATACCTGCTGGCTGATCTTCTATAGAAACCAAGGTCTCTGTAGCGCTAGCCACCACGGTTTTCACTAATTTACCCATGCTATCATACACGCGTATCTCCGAAGTCTGATGTTCAGGAAGATTCATGCGTACTGTAAATTCGCCATGAGTAGGGTTAGGGAAACAAGAGCTGGAAACAGTCTTGCTATCAGACACTTGTTTGTTTTCCTGATCGGATTCCTCGTCATTACGTATCACCTTATCGCCTGAACAACTAGGCGTAGCGGCAAGAGTAAACATCGAACTTTTTGTAGCAGTAAAGGTAAATCCATTACCCAAACCTCGCCCAGTTTTATTTGTTCTGAAAACTTGATTATTGTACGTGCCTCCTCCTGATAGATCAACTGCAAAATCTTGTTTAGGCTGAATAATTACTATTTGACTTTTTGCAAACGTAAGACCTGGATTGAAAGCTGTTACAACAAGTTGACCACTAGGCAAATTACATGTTGCAGAATTGGTTGTTGTAGATTGGATAAATACCCCATCAACAAAGATATTATAGCCTATAGCATTACTTAAAGGATCCCATGTCAACTTATAGTTGCTACAACTTAAATCTTCTACACCTAGACCTGTAATTGCAGTATTAATAAGAGAATAAGTAACTGTTGCTGTAAATGTTACATTAGAAAAGTTTACACCTGCACAACTAATTCGACCAATTGTATTTGCAGGTGGAATGAAATTAGACTGTACTGGAATTGTAAAAGTTTTATTTGGATTAGACATTACATTATTCGGGATTGCACTACCAAAACTCTGATTGATATCAGGTGAAGTGGAAATTAATGTATTTCCATCCCATTGTACGTAGTTGATGTATACATTGTTGTAGCCTAGGTAACCTGCTACTGGAGAACCTGGGTAAAGTACGGATTTATTTTCAGTGAATGTTCCTGATGAATGAATCACAAAGTTCTCAATCCAAATATTACTAGGCAAAGTGCTTAAATTGAAGTCAAAGTAAAATTTATCAGTAACACCTTCGTTGACATTAGCGTTATTTATCTCAGTTTCATACAAAGCTTGTTTTACACCAATATAAGTATTTTGGGGGCCACAATTGACAGGAGATTGAGGTGACTGTTGACTACAATACTGTCTAACTGTTCTTCCATTTACGCTCCCGATTGTGACAGTCTGTGTTTGACCGCTTGCATCGACAAGAAATGAAGAAAAGAAGATCAGTGCGAATATATATTTAATTATTTTTTTCATCGTTTTTTTAATGAATTAATTGTGAAAAAATTATGCTTACTTACCGCTTGTAGCTTTTAATGCTTCAATTTCCTTTTGTTGTTTGATTACATACAAAGTCAATTCTTCGATTTTTTGAAGCATTTTGTTTTGCATTTCACCTAGGTCCATACCGTTGGTAGCTACTTCACTCGCAGAAGGAACTTCAGGAAGGTGGCTGTGCTCGTTTACATAGTTTTCCACATCCTTAAGATCCATTAGCTTGTAGTTTTTGTCAAATACGTAGTCGGCCAAAGCTCCTGATAGGTCGATTCTAACTTGAGTGGCATGGATAGTTCCTTTTACTGTTAGAGCTGCGTCAGCTTCTTTTCCCGCTGGTAAGCCAATTCCAACATTACCATTGGAACTAATTCTCATTCTGGTTGTTCCTTTTGTTCCAAACTCTACAACTCCGTCATTATAGCTACCTCCTCTTTTGAAGCTTATAAAACCATTGTTTCTTCCACCATCACCATATCCAGGGAATTCATGACTTATTCTAAACACCTCTGTATTAGCGCCTGTAGTATTTCCAGAACTTACCACTAATTTATTAGCTTCTGCAGTTGTAGTGGCTAGAATTGAAGCGTATGTCTTGTTATCACCACTTTCAACATGGAGTTTCGCAAGTGGCCTTAATATTCCTATACCTACTTCACCAGTGGTTGAAATCGTGAAAAATGGATTTGTAAAAGCTGCGTCA
>CANIXM010000307.1 GCA_947471245.1 Paludibacteraceae bacterium
AGGTTACTTCCAGGATAATTTCTTTCTAAAAAATTACTTTCATGATTTCCTTTCAATAAGAACTTGTTGTCTATAGTCTCTAGCAAATCCACACACTCATCACTCCAAGGAGCATAATTTACAACATCACCCAACGAAACATACAGTTCTACATCTTTGGTTAGCGACAATACTTTCTCCAGAGCTGGCAAATTTCCGTGTATATCAGACATTAAGCATACGAGCATAACCAAAAAAATCACGAATTATATAAAATATATTTTCATTCCGAATCTGGTTGAATAAATTACAACCTCACACTACTTGGTATGTTCACAATTCTATCTTCCAACCATTTTGAATTATCAATATTACCTTGAACACAATCTTTGTACATAGGTAACTTGTTCATTAACTCCCAAGCTGGACGAGTCATTACACCATGTAGATTGGTATATCTCAAAAACTCATCTCGCTGTTTTCTATCATTCAAAATCACTACATTCAACCAATAATTTGAAGTAGCTTCTTCTGGTTCTGTGAAAAATCGAATTCCTTGTTGAGTAAAAAATTGTTTATATAAAGTTGCAGTTACTCTTTTATTTGCAACAAATTGAGCAAGATTCTCCATTTGTGCACAACCTATTGCAGCATTTACATTGGGCATTCTAAGGTTATATCCCACTTCATCATGGGCAAAATCTATGGAATGAGCAACTTTAGCTTGAGTTATTAAGTGCTTGGCACATCTAGCTAACTCTATATCGTTAAACATTAAAGCGCCTCCCCCACCTGTAGTAAGTATTTTATTCCCATTAAAACTTATCACTCCTACTTTGCCAAAATTTCCTACATGCTTACCTTTATACAAGCTGCCAAGAGCCTCAGCAGCATCTTCTACTAATTCAATATTATACTCATCACAAATGACTTTTATTTCATCAATCTTTACAGGATGACCAAAAGTATGCATTGGCAGACATGCTTTAATTCTATTACCATTGAGCTTATTATAACATGACCCATCTTTAATTAATGCATTTTCAGAGAGCCATCTCCGGAGTGAAATAGGAGACATACCCATTGTATCAATATCAACATCAATGAAAACTGGTGTAGCACCTAAATAAGCAATTGAATTGCATGTAGCAACAAATGTCAGTGGCTGTGTTAACACTTCATCACCATTTTCGACACCTACAAGCTTTAACGCCAAAAACAAAGCATTTGTACCATTGACACAAGCTACCACTTTTTTTGCACCAGTAAATGCAGCTAATTGTTCCTCAAATTGATCAACAAATTTCCCTACACTCGAAACAAAGGTTGTATCTATACACTCATTCAAATATGTTTTTTCATTTCCACAGAATATGGGAGCATGCAGAGGAACTTGATTACTTCCATATAGTTCTTGAATGAATGAGACAACTGATTTATACATTAAATGGAATGGAGTTTTTGCTGATTTATTGGAAAAAAATTGCTACTATAATACGAGATTCGAAGATTGTATTGTCAAATTATTCAATCTTCCACTCGATAACTGTACTTAAAAAGCCAGCTCTGTTATTCCCCCTATTTGTAGTATCATCATATATTTCAAATTTACAAACATCTTCCTGAGTATCCACATAAAATCCACCAGGATTAAAATTGCTAGTAAAATATAAACTCACTACGTAATTACCAACACCCAAATGTCTTTGAGGAATTACAACATCAACTACAGATATGCCTATTGGAAGGTTTTCTAAACTATTGTATTTGTAGTCATTCGAGTCCGACATATACACTGTTGTCCCATCTTCCTTTTTCAAATACATACAACCATAAATACCTGGTACTTTTTCTTTAACAATAAAGTGCATCCGTACCAGTATTGAATCATCACAGGAAAAAACGGAGTTTAGTTCACCTTTACTATCAAGTATTTCTAGTTCTGCCAACTGAAAGTTTTTACCTTCAAGTAAATTCTTATTTTTCCAAAATCCGCTTATTTCTTTATCAGAAGAACCTTTCAAATACATATCACAAATAGTCCCAATTTGTCCTGATGAGACAATCATGTCTTTATCCATAAGCACTCCCTGAGTGCACAGCGTCCTTAGACTTGCCATATTATGACTTACAAAAAGCACTGTTCTTCCTTCCCCTCTACTTACATCTTGCATTTTGCCAATTGCTTTTTTTTGGAATTCAGCATCACCAACTGCAAGAACCTCATCCACTACAAGAATTTCTGGATCTAAATGGGCAGCTATGGCAAATCCCAATCGAACTGTCATTCCACTTGAATAACGTTTTGTAGGCGTGTCAATATAGCGTTCAACACCTGAAAAATCGACAATTTCTGCTAATTTACGAGAAATTTCTGCTTTTGTCATGCCCATAATGGCACCGTTCATATAGATATTTTCACGTCCTGTCATCTCAGGATGAAAACCTGTACCCACTTCCAATAAGGATGCAATACGACCATGAGCTTTGATAGTCCCTGTAGTAGGTGTAGTAACTTTTGATAAAATTTTTAGTAGTGTGGATTTCCCAGCTCCGTTTTTACCTATGATACCCACCACATCACCTTGGTTGACCTCAAAGTTTATATCACGTAAGGCCCAAACATAATCGCTATCTCCTTTTGTTGCTCTATCATTGACTTCACCAATTTTGAAATAAGGATCTTCACGGCGACGAATGTTCACCTGATACCATCTGTTCAAATCATGGCTTAATGTCTGAGTTGACACTAAACCAAGTCGGTATTGTTTGGATATATTTTCAAATTTAATAGCTGTCATTATAACGAGAAAAGTAAACCAGTTAACATGATACAAAAAACGAGACAAAAACAGTCTGACTATTCACAAAGATACAAAATTTAATCAAACGGTATCCATAAAACTACGCTGAACCTTATTAAAAACCACTATTCCAACGCCAAGCAAAAGAACCATAAAACTAAAACTATATGCCAACTGCCCCCAGCTAAATGTACCAACTCCCATTGTTCCGTACTTAAATGTTTCAACTATAGAGGTTATTGGGTTTAATGCCATTATCCATTGCTTTTTTGGGGACATTGTGCTTAGTGGATAAATGATGGGAGTAGCATACATCCATAGCTGAACTATAAACCCAAACAAAAGAGTTAAATCTCTGTATTTTGTGGTCATTGATGATATTAAAATACCAAATCCTAATGATAGACCTGCTAACATTAAAACCAATAGAGGTAAAAGGAAAATGTAGATATTAGGTGCTACCCCAACGCCTTGGAATAAAAAATAGACATAGACTATTAAAAACATTGCAAACTGTATTCCCATCCTCAACAGACCTGAAGCTACATTAG
>CANIXM010000308.1 GCA_947471245.1 Paludibacteraceae bacterium
CTTATAAAACTTAAAGCAATAAAGTGCCCTTTCGACAACATATTAGAAAGCATATTGAATGCTAATAAAATGTGACACGACAGCGCATTCTGCATTTAACACGTGGTTATTCCCAAGATGGACGTAGTGTATTTAGCGCGAGTTGTTCGGTAGAGCCTCTTTGACCCCTAACCCCTGAAGGGGAAAGAGATTAGAGAATGATTTGCTTGAAATCTAGTCCACGTCTTCGCCACGAAGTGGTAGTATATTCTAGCCCAATGGCATCGCCTTGGGTGGCTGAAAACGATAATCGATATGCCCCCTGTAAGGGGAAAATAGGTATATAATGTACAGACCTCACAGGTTTTGAAAACCTGTGAGGTCTTGAATTGATGGTTTTGGTATGTATCTCTATACCCCAAGGCGATGCCATTGGGCTAGGATATATTTGGCTTACAGCCAATAATACAGAGGGGTAGTGAACCGTGCTAATATAGAAATGACAGGAAGATTTTACTTGAATAATACAGGGCGCTGACTTGGGGTAGGTGGGGGAATAATGTAAACTTGATTAAATTAACAGAAAACTAAAAAAACGGATGTCTATTTTTAAATTTCATCGAATAAGGGTTTTGATGTATCACAAATTATCTTATGCAGAATCTGACGGATTAACTGTAACCATCAATCAGTTTGAATCGCAGATGCAATATTTGCAAACGAATGGATATGATATAATTTCAATGCAAGAATTAATAAATCATATTACATTAAAGGACGAGATATTGGCTAAAAAACCTGTTTTGATTACTTTTGATGACGGTTACGTAAATAATTTAACTTACTTATTTCCATACATAGAGAAACACAAATGTCCAGTAACTGTTTTTTTGCCAACAGCATACATCGGTAAATGTAATTCTTGGGATGAAGGAAAAAGTGACATCATGAGCTGGGAGCAACTCTCATCTGCGCCAAAAGAGATTTCTTTTGGATTACATTCACATAAACATGTGAGTTTAGAGCAGCTTGATGATGCTCAAATTAAAGCAGAATTAGAACAAAATATGCAAAGTTTTGAAGGAAAGGACATCAACTTTGTTCCGACTTTGGCTTATCCGTTTGGCAAATTCCCTAAAAAAAGGAAAAAGCAATTGGCCAGTATTTTACTCGAATTAGGGATTAAGGCAGCCTTTAGAATTGGAAATAGACATAACCCAATCCCTATAAATGCACCTTTTTTTATTCAAAGATTAGATATTAGAGGTGATAGAGATTTTAATGATTTTACTAAAAAAATAAAATGGGGTAAGTTGTTTTAAATGGCTCTATAACGAAATTAGGTGGGTGAAACCAGAAAAAAATGATAATTGAAAGGCACAAAATAAAAATGAAAAATGAAAAATGAAAATTGAAGAGATGTCCCATGCCGTATCTGATAAAAATTTTTTGAACACAAAGGCAGAAAGACACGAAGTTGTAATCGCCGTAGGCAAATATCGCGAAACTACTATCGCCGAAGGCTAATATCGCCGAAGGCAAATATCGCGAAGCTACTATCGCCGTAGGCAAATATCGCAAAGCTACTATCGCCGAAGGCTAATATCGCGAAGCTATTATCGCCGCAGGCTAATATCGCCGTAGGCAAATATCGCGAAGCTTCTATCGCCGCAGGCAAATATCGTTACCCACCCAAAACGTTATCGTGTCATAAAAAAATCAACAATTATTTTGCGTGAGTTTAGATTTTTCTGTTACTTTAAACTAAAATCTGTGTTTGTTGTTTAAAGGATGTAAGTAAAACAGCAGAAAAATAATGAAATTAGAAACAGAGAAAATAAAGGAGTCTTTTTTTAATCCAATATTACACTTTCTTCCACTGCTAATATTTTTAGTGGTGGATGATTTTTTTGGCATTAATGCAGCATGGTCTGTATCTATTCCTGCGTCGTTGATGGTGCTATTGTATGTGTACTATTTCCACACGCGGGTTTTTCCGTGGCACATCAATTTTACGTTGATGTTTATTGGTTTGTCCCTGGTGGTATATGGTTCTACATTGATAGGTCTTCCGTTGTTTGTAATTCATGTTTCAGATGAATTAATCTTTTTTCTCTTTTTGCTTTCATTGATTTTTTTACGTCCTACGTTTGAAAAGGTGGCTTTGGCAGTCATGCCCAAACGTATGCCCATGACCAATAATTTTGATGAGCTATTTAGGGTGGTAAAAGTGTTGGTAATCATTATAGTAGCTTATACCTTTGTGTTCTTGGGGATGGAGGTGTTTGGTATTACTGACCTCATTAGAGTTACCACTTTAAATTCGATTTATGTGGGTGTTATTATTGCTTATGTAGTGTATGAGTTGATACGTGTTCAGATGATTCGATTGGAATTGCTTAAAGAGGTGTGGTGGCCCATAGTCAATGAACAAGGGGCTATAGTGGGTAATGTGCACTCTCAGATAAGTCTATCGGACAAGGAGAAGTTTATGCATCCCGTGGTGCGACTTCATATAATAGACAAAGGGATGATTTTTCTACAAAAACGACATGATAATGATCCGTTTTTTCCGGGCATGTGGGATGCTGCGATTTTTGATCATATACGAACAGGTGAAACTTTGGAAGCCTGTTTTGCTCGAAATTTTGAGCATGAATATGGTTTGAAAAATCCGAAGTACATGCATCTGTCCAAATATTCGTTGGAGTTAACGGCTGAGAAGCAATATGCTTTTCTGAATGTCAGTTGTCAGTTGTGCGATGTGGTGAGATACAAATGTGGCTCTGAAAAGACTAAGTGGTGGACCAAAAAGCAAATAGAAGAGAACTTAGATGCTGGTATATTTTCAAAGAATTTTCTGTTGGAATATGATTTGCTTCTTAGGAGTGGATTGCTGGAAGGTGGAATATGCGAATGTAATTGCCGCTTGAAGCAAACCATCTATCATCTGCCATCTGAATATTAATTCCGCATCAGCTACACCTCATTTACCCATGACCCATTGGCAGGTGGTGGTATGATGGAACTAGCGTATGGCTTTCTTTTTGATTCCCATCAACACAAAATCTACGATGCTGTTCTTGTTTTTCTCAAACTCAGTGCTGATGTTTTGTCGGATATAAGGAACTTCGAGCCCCTTGATGGCATAAAAAATAATGATAGAAGATAAATCCACATCCAGTCGTTCGAATACGTTCTTTTTTACCCCATCAGCCAGAATGATTCGTATAAGCTCTATTTCTTTCACATCCACTTTTTTGCGGGCGCGTTCCACTTCGTAAATGTCTCTGAAAAAGTCTCCACGCAATGAGCCATTTCTGTTGACCGAATCTTTCAC
>CANIXM010000309.1 GCA_947471245.1 Paludibacteraceae bacterium
AATACATTGGCATCCCTTTTTCTTTTGGGTCTTGCTGTTCAGAAGGAATTGAATAATCAAGCCTATAAAAAATTGGTCGTTTGTAATCAGCTCCTTTTTGAAGCAAATAGTAGGCTACTTTATATCTTTCCACTATGACACATTCACTCAAGGCAGATTGGTCATATTCATTTACAAAATTAATATTTGCACCTTTATCAATAAGCATCTTCACTAAATCAAGATTTCCATTTCTAGAAGCTACAATTAAAGGGGTATTACGAGTTGTATTGCCCGTTTTTCGCTCTCCAATTTCAATATCACTAGCATTTGCACCATGTCTTAGTAGTATATGCAGCAAAGTTGTATCTACATTATTCTCACATGCTTCAATAATTGGCGAACGTCCACTAAAGGCATCATAGATATTACATTTACCACCCAACCTTAGCAGTAGTTCTACAATTCGTTGCTGATTATGATAGATTGGTATAAATAATATAGTTTGACCATATATTGGTTCACGATAGTTAAGCAATGAAGTATCGCTCATTACGATTTTCTTTACTTCGGTGGAATCATCATCCCAAACAGCCTTGGCTAAAATCCATGCAGGACTATCCTGAAACAAACGATAATCAGACCCTTTGAGACTTGCTTTATCAACTTTCATATCACGCGTCAACTTATCACAACTGGCAAAAGCAATCACGACACTGATTAGAACAATTATCTTTTTCATTTTCCTTGAGGTTTAAGATAATTACTTGTATTTACTCCGGAATTTTTCAATATATTGTCAATGCTATGTCCGTTGAATGTTGATGCGCCG
This sequence comes from Paludibacteraceae bacterium, assembly GCA_947471245.1. GTDB lineage: Bacteria > Bacteroidota > Bacteroidia > Bacteroidales > Paludibacteraceae > Paludibacter. The sequence goes on from CANIXM010000309.1 coordinate 812, forward strand.
TCTTTAGGGGAGATTAAATGTACATTCCCATTGACATCGGGTAATAAAGGGCTGGCGGTTTGAGCAATATTTAATGGATCTGTAGCCATCACAACAGCGTCTATCTTTGATTCACTTTTAAGAAGTAACAGCAAACCACCATTCATAACTTTAGTTGCATCACTTACTCCCGCAGCATTAAATGTTATCGCATTCCTATCTGTTACAAGCGAATTCAAAGCCGCTTCAGCTCCTCCTTGAGAATGTCCTGAAAAAGTAAGTTCAGTACTACCTAACTTTTCACTTAAAATTTTCGCATTATTTGCAGACTGCGCAAACTCACTTGAGGCTCCAACTGGTTGTGCTGCATTCTGTACCCAATCTTGTCTAGTAACTGATCCTGCTGTAACATAGTCATACTCCGTTTTTCCATTTACTGTACGTTCGTAAACTTGAGAACGCAAGCCCTCTGGAGTATTCAGCTTTATGCCAAAGTTACGATTTGAGACTTTCCAACCTCCGATAAGCATCTTATCACTATATCCCCCGTAGACATGGGCTGACATCACTGCTGCTTCTGCAAAAGATGGCTTTTTCCCATCCGGATCCACATATTTCACTGGATTTCCCATGCAGTAAACATACGAAGAGACATTCGGATATTTATGTGCTAATGGATCCACAGATAACCACACATTTCCATCAAAATATCTCTGACTATAATATGTCAGTCCTGTTTCTTCATCTCTTTCTTTACCATTAAACTTATAAGGTGAGTGCCAAGTACTATATCGCTCATCCACAAAGGTTTCTCCGTAAGGAATGTACTCCAAGTGTTGCGATACTGAACCTGTTTCGTCTGTGATATAATTCGCACTACCTAAATGGTCCGAATGGTAATAATACTTGACGCTTGTGCTGTCTTTGGAGGATTTATAGAATCCTGCGCCGTTCTTATCCGTGCCATTATAGGCAACTCCGAGTGAGTCATAACGGGCTTTCACGGTGGTTGTCAGCGTCTTGTATTTATCTGCATATTTCAGCGTACTGCCTATGTAGGTAGCTTTGGTAGCTGCTGTTGGGTCTGCCATGGCGCCTGCATCACAGAGTTTACTCACTATTCGCTGTGTACCTACGTAGATATGCTTACTCATCTGGTTACCGTTATTAATGACGGTGTACGGATTTACGTAGGCCGTAAAGTTATAAACTTCCAAAATTCTAAAAAAAGTAATGCTAACGAAAGCCACTATTTACTGTGTGATACTTTGATAATTTTGCCATCCTTTTTCTGAATTTCAATATAAGGAACACCCCCCAAACTACCTTTGGAAATACTACCAGATATAATCCAAATCCCATTTTTTAATTTTATTTTGTATGGTTTGTGCTTTAAGACTTCCAATCCATAAATTTCAATCCATACAGCTTCTGCAATTTTAGAAGCAACGTTTGAAGTTGCTACGAACCCATTTTGAGGTTTACAAGATGTTGTTGCAGTTTCTGGAGGTAATGGTAATTGCTGTGACTCTAAGAGTTCAAAACTAAAAATAAAAACTGCAACAAATAATATCCTTTTCATTATACTTAATATTTTGGTTTTGTGTTATTACGCTTTTGGTCATTTTTTGGTGATATCTTGTTTTTTCTGTCTGGATCATTTGGATCACTTGGCATCTTTTCATTTAATGTTTTTTTCTTTCCAGTATGCACATCATATTTTTTCAATGAACCGTTTGGAGTTGTCACGTAGATATCAGCTTTATTATTATAAGAATACCATAAATCATCATTTGAGAAATCATTATTAATATAATCCTTTTCATACTTTCCATGTGAATGAATTATTCCTACTGTTTTCTTTCCCTTTGGTGGGTCACTCTTTTTTACTCCATCATTAGTTCCCTTATTTGCTGGAGTATATGTATAACCTTGCTTTCCATCTTTATATATAAAAGAACTATATTCTTTATTATTCATAATTGATTTTCCATTATAATATTTACCCCAATCATTGGCAGCTTTATCTTTAGTGAAAAAATGATCGCCAGGATCTCTTCCATCAGGGTCTCTATATTTTACCGGATTCCCAAAACAATATACGTATGCCCCAATGTTGGGATATCTTTCTTTATGGTCGTCTGGCGATAACCAGCCATTCATATCGTAATACCTTGAACTATAATATATTAACCCAGTCTCTTCATCCTGCTCTTTACCATTAAAAAGAAATGGAGAATGCCATGTGCTATTTCTTTCATCCACTAACACTGATCCATCGGGTATAAATTCTAGATGTTGTGAAACATCACCATTAGAATCCGTAATATAATTCGCACTACCGAGGTGATCACTATGGTAATAATACTGCTGAGGTGTACTGATTTTTGCGGATGTTGCTGTTATCAGATTAGCACTACTCTGTGGCGTACCATTATATGCCACTCCTAGTGAATCATACCTTGCTTTGACTGTTGCAGTCAGTGTATTGTACTTTGTGGCAAAGTTAAGTGTATTTCCTGTATAAG
>CANIXM010000310.1 GCA_947471245.1 Paludibacteraceae bacterium
AAAATATTGATCTTTCAAATCCAGACATTGTTAATTCTTTTCTTTTACAATCAGAGTCTCGCAAATTGACACAAAGAAAATTCATTATTAAACAAATTGGACATTTAAAACGACAATACTCAAATGGTGAGAATGCATTGATATATTTTAATCAACAAATTGAGAGTGACGCACTTTATTTGCTTGATGAACCAGAAAATAGTTTATCCCCAGAGTATCAACTTGAACTAAAAATGTTGATTGAAGATTCAACAAAATACAAAAATTGTCAGTTTATAATTGCTACTCATTCTCCTTTCATGCTCGCACTTAAAGATGCAAAGATTTACAATATTGATAATTCTCCTGTAACAGTTGAAAGATGGTACAAACTCGAAAATATTCGAATATATTTTGACTTTTTCAAAAAATACGAAGATTTATTTAATTCAAAGTTTTAGACCTTCCCCTATATGTGATGAAAAGGGATGACTGTTAAAAATAAATTTCTAACTTTACATGCCTACTATTGATAAACGATTTAATCATTAACCGAAATTAATAAAATGTCTAAAAAAGAATTATTCAAACAAATGCTTGAACAAGCAAAAGCTCAAAGCTTTTATGCAGGAACTGGAAACCCCGAAAGTAAAATACTTCTAATTGGAAAAGAAGTTGCAATTGACGATCATGAAGGAAAGGGAAAAGTACAGCATGAAAGAGAATTTATAAACAATATTTCAAATTGGGAAAAGGATATCTATAAGAATCCAAATGAGATTCAGAATTGGAATGGTTTAAATTACACTCCATTATATCCATATAAGGGTCAAATATTAAAAATAGACAATAAAAAGGAGGGGATAAATAATAATAGAGGAACCAACAGAACTTGGTATAATTATCAAAAGTTGTGCAACTTAATATTCAAAAAGGAAAATAATCAAATTATTGATTTTCATGAACATTTTTTTATTACAGAATTAAATGCAACCCCTTCTCTAAAAACAGCTACTGCAGACAAAAAAACTGTGTCTAGTCGGCTTGAGTTTATTAAGTCATCTACATTTTTTCAAAGCTTCCCTGTCGTTATTATTGCCGGTTTAGGTTATCTTGAAATTTCAGAGTATAAAAATGAAGTTGAGGAACTGTTTGGAGTGAAATTTCTAGAAAAACGTTCTGCTGGTGGAGTAATCACTCAACCTTATTGGGTTCATTATAGTGAGGATAGAAAGAAGATACTAATTAACACGAGGCAATTGAGTATGACGGTTTCAGACAAACTTCTCAGTGAAATTTCAAGTGTTATTCATGAAAGTGGGCTAGTTTAAATTATAAGTATTAGCGTTTAGACCCATTGAGTTTTAATTTGGGTGTCCCAACTGCCAAAACAAGACATTAGATCCTCTACCTTTATTCAAGGTCACAAATTGTGATCTTGAAAATTCTTGCACTTCATCGGGTGTAAGTTCAAACATAAAATCATCGCCCTCAAAACGGTCAATATTACGTCTTACGGCCTGTTTCAATACTCTTGTTTCAATGCCATACATTTCGGATAAATCAAAGTCAATCATAACTTTATAACCTCTTAATGTATGAATTCTACTTTGAATAAGTTGTAATTCCATTGCCTATAGCTTGTCTTTTATGTCATTTCAATCGTTTGTATCAGCCTAAATATAATGCACTTTTCTCAGTAAGCATACTTGTTAAGCAAACTGGTATAATTCGATTTTGTACTTCCCACAAATATACAAATGTTTTTGAAAATGGGAATCGACCGACCGCAAAAGGGGGAGTAAAAGTAAGATTTTAGCAAGAGGGAAATTGTGTTTTAGGAGTTAAACAACAAATTATTGATATTTATTCTACGCTTTTCATACATAAAATATAATATATCAACAATTATACATATATTTGTGCTGATATATCAGTTATTATGAAATCAAAAGGAACAAATTATACTCAAAAACAAAAACAGATTCTTGCTACATTGGGTGATAATATAAAGTTAGCCCGTTTGCGCAGGAAATTATCCATTCGTTCCATGGCCGAACGTGCTGGTATAGCTCCATCTACTTTAGGGAATATCGAAAATGGTTCACATTCGGTTTCCCTTGGTAGTTATTTACAGGTGTTAGCTGTATTGCGACTTGAAGATGATTTACTATTGATAGCAGACAAAGATCCGATAGGAAGACAAATTCAAGATGCTGGATTGATCGTAAAAAAAAGAGCTCCGAAAATAAAAAAAACAGCATCTGCAATCAATCACGTTGTAGATAAAGGAGATTCTGAAAAACCGGAATTTGAATAGCTTGTAATGAAAGGAAAGTAACTATCTTTTAATTCGCTGATGATTTTTATTCTTCATTTATTTGTCGTATAACTTGTCCCAACCTAGCAGGGTTAATTCGCAATGAATATTTTCTTCTGGTATAAATGGCAGTTCTAATGCTCGTTTCATAATCTTAACAATAAAATCTCTTTTACCAGTTCATAAGCCACTTGTGGGTTATATACTTCCCCATTGCGTAGTAATAATTGAGTGTCGCCTATGAATTCGGCGTCTAACATTTTTTCTTCCATATTCAGCAAGAATTCTTTTTGTGTGGGTACATTACTGCCTACAACAAAGTTCATGTACTCGCGATAGCAAGTAAGTATTTGGTCAAAATTCAAATTACTTTGGGTTATGGCTGTGTACAAGTCGAACAAGTCACGACCCTTTCGTCGTTGATAAAGTGCCCTAAGTTTTGTTCCTAATAATTCTTCCAATTGATAAGTTGTGATTTCACAACTATCGTTATACCATTGACTCTCTACTGAAAAAGGAAACTTTGTCATACCCAATACGCTGAAATGCTCGCGACAATTTGTTTCCACTTTCAATCGTAAAGGCATTACTGGTGCAATTTCAGACTCAAAACGAAAAACCAAGGTGTTGTTATTGGCTTTTTGTTTCACTACAGGTTCACCTAAGAAAGACAATATATCTCTAATCCGATCAATGGTTTCTTTTATGGGTTCGGCATTTATTTGTACTAAATCAATATCTTCCGAATAACGTGGTTGAGGAGAAAGATACAATTTGTGCAAAGCAGTTCCACCACGGAAAGCCAAATGGCTCGCTAGAAACTCATCCTTGAAAATTTCTGTTAATGCTCTACAAATCACCAAGTCCTGTTCCACCTGTTCGTTTGTTTGCCATGGTACATTATTTGACCATTCTGTAATATATGCTTGTGGTATCATTATTTCTTCAAATCATTTCTTCTAAATAGTTGATTTTCTTGACTCGGCAGAGGCAAAACAAGCTTTGCCTC
>CANIXM010000311.1 GCA_947471245.1 Paludibacteraceae bacterium
ATAGTCCACTGTCTCAGCAGTCATGTATTCTTGATACACTTCACTGGCTTTAATCTCTTCGTAAAGCCCTTTCACGATATCCGATTGGTCAACCCACGAAAGCTTTTGCTTATTCAAATGCTCAATAAACCTTATGTTTTCTGAAAGCTGAGATACGAATGAGTTGTCTATAAAACGGGTGTTGGGATTGAGGTCTTCGGGGGTAGGTCGGAGCTTGTTCCGACGCGTTTCAATCAAATTGGTGGCATACCGAGTAATTTCAACTGAAAGTTGAAGTAAGTGAAAGTACAAATCGTATGTTCTTTCAACACTTTTAAACAATTCTTTTTCTGCTAAAGGTATCGACTTACCTTCACTTTTGTAATAGGAATATAAGATTTGAACAACCTTAATGCGTAATAATCCTCGGTTTATCATAAAAAAATGAGCGCTATATTTTGATTGCAAAGATACTAACTTTTTGATTAAAAATTTAAATTTACCATCGAATAAATCTAATTCGACTTTATGTCGAATTCTATTTATGAGCTAACAAACTAAAAACCTACAATTTAGCAGCTCTACACAATATATTAGAAATTTATTCGTTATGCATACTCACATAATATCATAATCTAATGATCATGACCAATATCGTCTAACACACAGTGGGATATGATTATTAAACAAGCATTACAACATTATTCCTCTCGAATGTATTCTTAATGATGAACATGTTGAGCATAGACAAATTTCAAAACCAGTAAAAAAAGCAGAAAATTTAGTTTCAGAGAAAAAAATCCAAAAATTTGACACATAGGAAGTCGTACATTTTTACATAATGCTGTGTTTATTTTAAATGTTTCATCAATATCATAGGATTAACATTTAAAATATGAGAAAATAGAATAATTTATTTGATAAATTCAAAAAAAATACTGAAATTTGGAAAAGTATTCCAATTGTCGATTTACCAAACTTAATAAACAACCGCTGACTTATCACAGTTTATCTAAAAAGATGCCATCATGGAAGGAGAGAAAAGAAAATTCGAGATTGAAAAAAAGGACAATGAAATTATGTATTCTGTTGCTATAAAAGCTGGTAAGAGAATATATTATTTGGACGTGAAAAAAAGTAGAAATGAAGATTTGTATTTAGCCATCACAGAAAGCAAGAAAAAAATTACTGGATTTGAAGAAGATGCACAGGTAACGTACGAAAAGCACAAAATCTTTCTTTATAAAGAAGACTTTGATAAGTTTGCAGAAGGACTTCAAGATGTAATTGGTTTTATCAAACGCGAACAAGGAGAAGCTCCTCAGCGTGAATACAAAGAGTTGGAAAAATCAACCACAACCGATGACATCCAAGACAGTACAGAGGAAACCAAATCTGGAAAAAGTTTTTTTGATAAGTTTAAATTTTAAGACGTTAGATGAATGATGTTTAAACTACCTGACTGGTTGTCTGTAGATTAACTCGTTATTAATCTAACTAAAATCTTTTCAATTTCTTTCTTACAATTCACTAACATTTAAATAATCGGAGTCAAATGTAACATACATTTGACTTTTATTATTCTGCATTTAGCCTATTCTCCAAAAAAGGGTACTCATTCACCAATGATGCTTTACGCTTGGCAACTGCTTGTAAAAACAGCTTAAATTCACTAGTCTGTGGATGTATTGGTCGATGTGAAACATCTTTTATATATTGATCCACCTTTTGCTTCAACAACTGTGTCGAATCGCTGAAATACGTCTCTCCAAATCTCTCCCAAATATACTGCACTGCCTGTTCAGAAGGATGACACATATCAGTAGAATAGAACCGATAATCACGCAGTTCGTCCATCATGACCTCATAGGCAGGGAAATAATGCACATGTTCATGATTGCTTTGAAGTTCGTTGATGGCAAGTAATAAAGTGCTTTTACTGAGGTTATTTTCATGGGCTCCATCTTTGAAATGTCGAATGGGGCTGACACTAAAGACAATTTCCAATTTGGGATTTATTGATTGCATTCGAGTGATAATCTGACCATAAAGTTCAACAATTTCACTCACAGTAAGCCGGCGACGTTCAAAATCAGCAGATGGAAGTTTATGACAATTGGACACCACCCTCCCACTTTTCCTTTCTTCAAACACCCACGCTGTGCCAAATGTAATCAGCAATACATTCACCTGATTCATTCGCTGAGAAGCAAGTGTGAGCCGCTGATTGATTATTTCCAAACAGCTGGCAGCATTAGTATCTGAAAACAAACTACTGTGTGAAAAACTTTGCCACAGCTCCTTATTTTCAAACAAATCACTGGTACTAAATACTTTATTATCAAGTATAAGTTCAATGCTATTGGATATGGATACAGGGTTGTAAAGCACCCCGAAAGGATTGACATCTACATCAAAACATGAACTAGCCAACTTCCTGCCGATGTTCTCTGCAAAACATGAACCAAGAGATAGAATTTGATCCTTGTAGCAAATCTTTACTTCTTCCGAAGATGGTATTTCCACTTTAGTTTGTAAATCCATATTCCTATTTTCTACATTGGTTAAACCACAAAAGGCACAAAAAATTCGTTGAGACGCCGCATGCGACGTGTGTAAAACTTTATGTTATAATTCAGCGTTAATTTGCGCCGTTTGCGTATGTTGCGTTCTATTGCTCTTTTGTGGTTGAAAAATCAGATTTAATTATACAGCAATCCTATGCCTATCAACAATGAAAACACCAGCGTAGTGAGTGAAAGAACTTTCAACTGTGGATCCAGGTCACGTCCTGCAAGTGTATGAATTTTCACCAAATGAATAACAAACAATGGAACTGCCAAGAAACAGATGTAAGCAAATGGACCAAATTCATTCAGCAAATTAAACACCAGCATCAACAACAATGCACCTACCACCAGCATCGTATGATAAAACTTAGCGGAACTCACGCCAAAGCGGACAGCCATGGTGCGCTTATTGAAATTTGTATCGTTTTCCACATCTCGTAAATTATTGACATTGAGCACTCCAGTAGATAAAAATCCAATTGCAGAGGCTGGCAGAATATACACAAAATCAAAAACACCTGTAGCAAGAAAATAAACACCTAGCACACTTACTAGACCAAAAAAAATAAACACAAACACGTCACCCAGTCCCAAATATCCATAAGACTTCTTTCCGAAAGTATATTTGATTGACGCTACGATGGCACCTGCTCCAACAATAAGCATAACGATAGCTGGAACACTGACCAATGTACCAAAGGAAGCATAAACCAATATCGCTCCAAAAACAACAGAAAG
>CANIXM010000312.1 GCA_947471245.1 Paludibacteraceae bacterium
CGTGCTTCGTCAATGTATTCTACAAATTCTTTCAGCCCTTCGTCCGAATGAAATATCTCCGAACGAAACTCACCAGTTTCATCATCTTTGTGGCGCTTGTCTGTAAGTGTGAGTGTAATGCCAGCATTCAAAAATGCTAATTCACGCAAGCGACTCGCTAAAATGTCGTATTTGTAAACAGATTCTACAAAAATACTAGCATCAGGCAAGAAAGTTACAGAAGTACCATTGGAAGTGGATGTGCCAATTTCTTTAACTGGAAACTTAGGAACACCACACTCGTACTCCTGCATATAAAGTTTTCCATTTCTAGATACTTCAACGTGCAACAATGTGGAGAGTGCATTCACACATGATACACCCACACCATGTAGTCCTCCAGAAACTTTATAACTGTCTTTGTCAAATTTTCCACCAGCATGAAGTACTGTCATTACTACCTCAAGAGCTGACTTTCCTTCTTTTTCGTGCATATCCACCGGAATACCACGTCCATTGTCCACCACGGTAATGGAATTATTTTCGTTGATGGTAACATACACCGTGTCGCAATGTCCAGCTAGTGCTTCGTCAATGGAGTTATCCACCACCTCATACACCAAGTGATGTAACCCTTTGATACCAATATCACCAATGTACATTGCAGGGCGTTTGCGCACTGCTTCCAATCCTTCAAGCACTTGAATACTGTTGGCACCATAATTGGCACTTGCAGCGTTACTTGCTTTTTCTTCTTCGCTCATCTTCTATCGAATGAAATTATTTCTAAAATAGTGTTATGATTTTTATCAAAAAGCCCTTAAAACATGGAAAAAACTTTGAATAAAAACATACAAATATAGAAAAAAAAATTGACAACACACAGCGATTGGTCTAAAAAATACATGCTACTATCAATCCGAGTTTATCCTTGATAAAATTTAAGTACATGCTCGACAAAAACGGCCGAACTTCTTTCGAAATTCAGCCGTTACATTGTATAAAATCACAGGCATTTCTAACTATTCTAGCACTTCGTTGTCATGCATTGCTTTCATAAATGCCACAAAGTCGTTTTTGTGTTCAGAGTCCATCCATTCAAGACTTTTACGTGGATGAGCATTCAGTGCCCCTGATATCATGTAGGGTAGATGGTAACCCCAGTCGATGGTCTCTTGCAAGGGAAGTACTTGTTCTTGAATTACTTTCAATAATGGTAATAGCCTATATTTTGGATTTTTCAAAAATGCGATCAAGATTTCTATCGGGCAGTTACCCGCTCCTCTGCCAAGTCCCATAAGCGTCGAATCAAGCATGGTGCAACCTTCCTGTAGCGCTGTGATGGTGTTAGACATGGCCAATTGCATATTGTTATGAGCATGAATTCCTATTTGCTTGCCTGGCAATGCTTTGGTGTATTTTCTAACTAAATGTTGAACCGTGTCGTTGAACATGCTACCGTAACTATCCACGGCATAGAACACCCCTACTCGAGAAGCTGCAATGTCTCTCAATGCTTCATCCAATTCTAATTCACCCACTGTACTAACTGCCATCAAATTGATACAAGTTTCATACCCTTTGTCCATGCAGTGATGAGCAAGCTCAATGGCTTTGTCCACTTGGTGTACGTAACAGGCTACACGTATCATATCCAACACACTATCAGAAGCATAAGGTATATCGTCCAAATCAATACGACCTATATCAGCCATGGCTGAAAGCTTTAAAGGAGTTTCATTTTTACCTACGATGCGCTCCAAATCGGCTTGGTGGCAAAATTTCCACGGCCCCATTTCTTTTCTATCAAAAGCTTTTTCGCTGCTTAGATAGCCTATTTCCATGTAATCAACACCTGCTTCTACACAGGCATCATATACCCCTTTTACAAATTCGTCACTGAATTGCCACTTATTCATCAAGCCACCATCACGCACGGTGCAATCCATTACTTTTAATTCCTTTATATACATTTTATCTTGTTGTTTATTGGTTTATTGGTTTATCAGTTCATTGGGTTTATCGGTTCATCGGTTCATTGGTTCATCGGTTCATCAGTTCATTGGTTCATCGGTTCATCGGTTGATCGGTTCATCGGTTCATCGGTTCATCAGTTTATCTGTTCATTGGTTCATTGGTTAACTTGTTCACTTGTATACTTGTTCACTTGTATACTTGTTCACTTGTATACTTGTTTACTTGTATACTCGTTTACTTGTTTACTTGTTTCATAAAACCTATTCAGCCTGACACTTCAAAAAGTTCCCCTTCAGGGGTTAGGGGTTTACTTGTCTACTCGTTTACTCCTGAATTTTTCAGAATTTCCAATTCCTTGCTGATGTTATGATCCACTAGAAAACGATAGATTTCCTCAAATGTTGCCTTGTCCAATCCGTTGGCTTCAGCCCATTCTCCGCGCTGCTGTATCACTAGATTTTTTCTTTCTTGCGCCACCACGCTTTCAGGATCCTTTTTGAATTTCACAATCTCACTTACGTATTGAAAACGAAGTCCAAAAAGTTTTATTATTTCTTGGTCTATCAGGTCTATCTGCGCTCGAATATCTTCTTTATTAGCACATTCAGCTGGATTTTTTGTCAGTTTCAAATCGATGGTCATGGTCTTCTTTGTTATAAAAAACGCACAAAAATAGTTTAAAAAATTGAATTAATAGCAATCAAAATTAGTGATTTGATGTGTATTCATAAGTTTATAAACAATTAACCCTCATCATCTATAATGCATCGTTAATAGGTTGATTACACAAAGTCCTCTGTTCGCAAAAAAAGGGCTGACTAATTACCAGTCAACCCTTTGATTCTTACTAAATGATATCACATCAATAGCTAAGCAACTTTGATTTTGCAACAATAAAACCCTTGCTTTCTATGCACACGATGAAGATACCTTTTGACAAGTCTTTGATATCAATGGTGGATAGCTGGCTGGTCAATGGTATGCGTTTCAATTGATGACCAGACATGTCAAAGATAAGTGCATAGCTGTTGTCAATCAATCCTTCGTATTCAATAAAGAATACACCATTGCATGGGTTTGGATAGATGTTGATGGAGTTGCCATTGTCTGCTTTCTTATCTATGCTCAGTCCGGCCTTATACATACAAGCACCAATGCTGTATTTGCCGTTGGTAGTGGTTGCATTTCCTAAAAAATCGGTATTGCAAGCTTTCAGGCTAAAATACTTTTGTGGATCAATGCCTTTTTCAATACATGGTGAATTGGATTGCAGAACATAAGCGTTCATTGCTTTAAGTTGTGATGGCAACTTTAAAGTATCACCACCTCC
>CANIXM010000313.1 GCA_947471245.1 Paludibacteraceae bacterium
GGCTGAGCTCACTTTTGGACAAAACGTATTGGAAGAAACGAATGCCTACCAAAAAGTGATAGACAACGAAGCGGAATTAATTGGTCTACCTCAGAGTGTAAAACAAGCAGCGGCCGAAGCGGCAAAAAAAGCAGGAATGGAAGCCAAATGGCTATTCACAACCCACAAAGCGAGTTTCATCCCAGTGCTACAATACAGTGCCAATAGAAACCTCCGAAAAGACCTCCTACTAGCCTATTCCCAACGGGCAAACCACAACAATGACAAAGACAACAAAGCCATTGTCACCAAAATCATCAAACTCCGCCTTCAAAAAGCCAATCTGCTTGGATTCAAAACATCAGCCGATTTTTCATTGGATGAGACCATGGCCAAAACTCCCGAGACCGTTTACAAGTTCTTGGTCTCCGTATGGGAGCCTGCATTGGCTAAAGCCAAACAAGAAGCTGCCGAGCTCCAAAAAATGATGGACGCCGAAGGTAAAAAGGAGAAACTAGAAGCATGGGACTGGTGGTATTATTCGGAAAAACTCAGAATAGCCAAATACAGTCTTGACGAGGAAGCTTTGAAGCCTTATTTCAAATTGGAAAATGTAAGACAAGGCGTGTTTGACCTATCATCCAAACTCTATGGACTCAAGTTCAAAAAAATTGAAAACATGCCCATTTACCACCCAGAAGTAGAGGTGTTTGAAGTGAGTAACGCAGATGGTTCATTGATAGGTGTGCTGTACACCGATTATTTTCCACGGGCTGGCAAACATGCAGGTGCCTGGATGAACAACCTCACTGACCAATACATCAAAGACGGCATCAATCATAGACCTATCATTCTAAATATTGGCAATTTCACCAAGCCCACTGCCGACACGCCATCATTGTTGACGATGGATGAAGTGAGAACACTGTTTCACGAATTTGGGCATGCACTACACGGACTTCTATCTCAGTGCACCTATCCGAGCATAGCTGGCACCAATGTGTTGCGCGACTTTGTAGAACTTCCATCGCAAGTGATGGAAAACTGGTGCTTCGAACCACAGGTGATGAAAACCTATGCTCTTCATTATCAAACGGGGAAACCTATACCACAAGAACTCATTGACAAAATCAATCTAGCCCAAACTTTCAACCAAGGGTTTACACTCACAGAGATACTTTCAGCAGCATTACTTGACATGGATTTGCATACAGTTACAGATACTGCGAACTTTGACATTACTGCTTTTGAAAAAAAATCGCTGGACAAAATGGGATTGATCCCTGAAATAATAGTACGCTATCGAAGCACTTATTTTAGTCATATTTTTGGAGGAGGATATAACTCTGGCTACTATAGCTACACCTGGGCTGAAGTCTTGGATGCAGACGTATTCCAATCATTTAAAGAGTCGGGTGACATATATAACCCAAAAATTGCAACCGATTTCAGACATAAAATTTTAGAAAAAGGCGACAAAGAAGACCCCATGAAGCTCTATCTGGATTTCAGAGGCACCTACCCCAAACCCGATGCACTACTCAAAAGCAGAGGATTAAAGTGAAATACGTAATGGCATGAGTTCTGTCGCAAGTCTGTAGCTGTAAGTACACAAGAAATTATTAATTATCAATTATTAATTATTCATTAAAAATGAGGTTGTCACTAAAAAACATCATCACACCTAGCATCCCATTAGCTATACTATCAATTATTTCTTGTTTTAGCTTATGGGTATTCACTTATATCAAATCTGCATTCAGTGGACACCCCACTGTGTTTTTAGAGCAGGGCAACTACCAATGGGGTTTCCTGAACAACGTAGGAATTTCAAATCTTATTAGCATCGCTTTTACACTGGCCAATGCATTTCTGCTCACGCAGCTGAACAACAAATTTACCATCATTCGGACTCGCACCTTTCTCCCTATCCTGATTTTCGTCCTACTACAGTGCACTTGGTCTAACACACATTTGGCAGATGTTTCTGATATTACTGTGACATTGTTTCTCCTGTCATTATTTTACTTTTTGGATATGTATCGCAATCCAATGGGTGTCGAGTTGGCCTATATGGGCTGCCTATTGATCGGGATTGGTTGTATTTTAATCAACAACCTAATCATGGTTGTTCCCATTATTTGGATAGGATTTGGCATGTTTCAAAGCTTGTCTTTACGCACCTTTTTAGCATCTGTATTTGGCATTCTTACACCTATGATTTTCTATGTCGTTGGGGCGTATTATTTTCTACCCGATATCACATTCGACCAACTATTCAACTTTAGCTACAACATCGATTTTGACTTGAATCACTACACATTACGCAGTTTGACGTATATTGGATTAATGACCCTAACATTCCTAATATGCATAGTGGGGCTTTATTCCAATTCCAGAGCGGATGCTACACACACAAGAGTAAAACTGAATTTTTTACTTTTATTATTTATCTCTGTCTCTTCATTCGCCTTGTTTTTTGTTCATACCCATGTTGGATTTTTACCAATTATAGCGCTTTTATATGCTATTATCGTGTCTCATCCATTCACCCTTAAACAAAATGACTTTTACTCCATTGTATTCATAGTATTTACACTTACTAATATTGTATTCGCTCTTTCCAAATAGTAAAGTTTTGATTCAATGACCTAACCTACAGAAATAACACCTTAGCAACCTATGTACCCCAATATCTACCACCAACCATTTCACCTATGATAAGTCTGATAAGTCTTGGATATTTTGGGCTTTTCCTAGCGGCATTTTTGGCAGCGACTATATTGCCATTTAGCTCAGAAATTGTTTTCTCGGTGATGATTTTCAGCGGGATGAATGCTTGGACATGCGTAATTGTTGCTACATTGGGCAACTGGGCTGGTGGCATGACTTGCTACTATCTTGGTCTGTTAGGAAAAATCGATTGGATAGAAAAGTACTTTCGGATAAAAAAGGAAAGAATTGACAAATTCACCAACACCATACAGCGATATGGTGACTGGATGGCGTTCTTCACCTTTCTCCCAGGCATAGGCGACATCATAGCTGTAGCATCGGGTTTCTTCAGGTGTCGATGGTGGGTGGTAGCTTTATCCATGTTTGTTGGAAAATTATTTCGCTACATTGTGTGGCTATATCTCAATGGTTTGTTTATGTAATTTATATCTATAATGAAGAGTTCGCCGTTAAAAACACTTGCTATATTCACATTACTCCTCCTTTGTAGCAAAGGTTGGTGTCAATCAGATTTGCAAATAATTGATAAGAAAGTCAATTTTGGATATCATCCTGCAACCAACAGAC
>CANIXM010000314.1 GCA_947471245.1 Paludibacteraceae bacterium
AAGATAGTATTTATTTATAGATATTTAACCTTAGGTCTGCTTTTATTTATTAGTCCTTTTGAATTAGATGGCAGATTTAACTATATGTATTGATGTTTAAGTGTAATTTCTTACTACCAAAACAGTATGTGTGTGGATTTATGCACAGTGTTCTATAAAATGTGTAACGTAAAAATAGAATAATATTTTGAATAATTCAAGTTTTGTATGTGTCAAATTGATTTATTGCTCAATGGTTTAGTGTTTGTCTAATTGTGGCTATCGTGATAGTGATTCTTTCGTTAATGATTTTTCTTTGTGTTAATAGCAGTTTGAGTTCTACATTGGCTATATAAAGTTTTGGGAGGGTACACGATATTAATGCCTACGGCGATAGTAGCTTCGCGATATTTTGCCTTCGGAGATAATTGCTTCGCGATATTTTGCCTTCGGCGATATTTTCTTCGTGATATTTTGCCTTCGGCGATAGTAGCTTCGCGACATTTTGCCTGCGGCGATAGTAGCTTCGCGATATTAACTTCGTGATATTTGCCTGCGGCGATAATAGCTTCGCGATATTTGCCTTCGGCGATATTTGCTTCGCGATATTTGCTTTCGGCGTTAGCGACTTTGTGCCTTTGTGTCTTCGTGTTCATAAAATGCTTTATCAGACGCCGAATCCGACGTCTCTTCATTTTTCCACTTTTCACTTTTCATTTTTCATTTTTATTTTGTGCCTTTTATGGTTTTAATTTCATACTTTGGATTCACCCACCTAATTTGTTATTGAACTTCTAAATTGGTATTGCCTATTCTTTATGTAACTATTCTACGGTGTTTCCATTACTATTTTGTAAATTTGCAAGAAGTTAAGTTGATAGTTGAAAATTGGCACAAACTTCTTATTCGTTTATGTGTTATTAAAGCGTATACTTGAATTCAGATTATTGATGGCAGATAAAAAAAACAGTGGTGCTCGTCCACAAAGACCAAATATTTTTGGAGTTCTTAAACCATACCGATTGGCTTTGTTGGGCTTGATATCATTTGCATTGCTCAGCAGTGGAGTTAATCTGTTGATTCCAAAATTAATATCCTATGGTATTGATGATTTTTCTCATGGTGTGTTTTCTTACCAAAAGTTATCCATCCAATTTATTCTAGCTGGCTTGGTAATATTTGTGTTCACCTTTCTTCAAGGCATTCTACAAACCTATGCTTCGGAGCGAGTGGCTAGAGATTTGAGAAATCAAGTGGCTGAAAAAATTTCTCGCCAAAGTTTCGAGTTTATACAACAATACAATCCATCCAAACTACTTACCAATCTTACTGGCGATATCGACTCCATTAAGATGTTTGTTTCCATGGCAGTTGTCCAATTAGCATCATCCATCTTTATCATCTTTGCAGCAAGTGCCCTACTCATTTCCATCAACTGGAAGTTGGCAATAGCTATCATTTCTATTATCCCCATTATTGGTGGTGCATTTTTCATCGTTTTTAAACGAGTAGGTGTTCTTTTCAAAAAAAGCAGGGAGGTCATCGATTGGCTCAATAAGGTAATCAACGAGAGTATCATGGGTGCAACATTGGTGCGCATTCTTAATTCGCAAGCTTTGGAGTATAATAAATTCATCCATGCCAATACGCAGGCCAAAGATTTGGGAATTGCTATACTCAGTTTATTTGCCACGCTTATACCCATTGTGATGTTTGTTAGCAATATGGCATCTTTAGTCATTTTGGTGCTTGGTGGACATTTTGTAATTACTGGCGCCATGTCATTGGGCGATTTCGCAGCTTTTAGTTCCTATCTCGTGTTATTGATTTTTCCCATCATGATGATAGGGTTTATAAGCAATTTTGTGGCTCAAGCTTCGGTGGCCTATGGGAGAATATTGGAGGTGATTAATGCCCCTGAAAATGAGAATGATGGCACCATGGTGGGAGGTCTAAAAGGGAAAGTGGTGATGGAGAATATTTCTGTGGTCTATGGGGATAAACCTGCATTGAAAAATTTGAGTTTAACTCTGCAACCAGGTACTCGCACAGCAATTATTGGACCTACTGCAGCAGGTAAAACGCAATTGCTTTACCTTCTTACTGGCTTGATCCAACCTACTACAGGGTTAATTCTGTTTGATGATGTGTCTATCAACCAGTACAATAAAGAGGTGTTTCAACATCAAATTGGATTTGTGTTTCAAGATAGTATCCTATTTAACATGAGCCTAAGGGAAAACATTGCTTTCAATGAAATAGTTACTGAAGAACTAATGACCCGTGCCATTGACACTGCCGAATTGCACGATTTTATTCACACGCTTCCTGATGGGCTTGAAACCATCGTTAGTGAACGTGGCAATAGTCTTTCCGGGGGACAAAAGCAACGCATTATGTTAGCCCGTGCTTTGGCTCTGAACCCCAAAATACTGTTGCTAGATGATTTCACGGCTAGGGTGGACGCACAAACCGAACTGAAAATACTGGATAATGTGGCAAAAAATTACCCTGGTATTACATTGCTTTCCGTGACACAAAAAATTGCATCGGTAGTAGATTATGACCAGCTTATTTTGTTGGAAGAAGGCGATTTGATTGCTCAAGGTACCCATCAACAGCTGATGGACACTTGTCCCGAATATGTGCAGATATTTAATTCTCAACGCAGTACCAATGTTTATGATCATGCAGCACTATAATATTTGTGTTTTGCAGACCCTCTTTATAGACTCTCATTCTTAATTCTATCAGATGAATTACAATCTAAATATAAACAAAGATGATGCAACTGAAGCTAAAGTCAGCACCATTCAATCCATCAAGAAATTGCTTTTTCTTTTGGGCAATGAACGTGGAAAATTGTACATTGCTATGTTGTTTATCTTTCTCAATTCGGGTTTAAATCTGGTTGCTCCTTTTTTGATAGGACAAGCAGTGGATAGCTATGTAATCACTCATAATTATGATGGTGTTCTCAGATATGCACTTGTGTTATTGGTGATTTTTTTGTGTGCTTTGGTGAGTGGCTATACTCAAACTCAACTTACAGGTAGGGTGGGGCAGCGCATGCTTTTCAATTTGCGCAATTCAATCTTCAATAAGTTACAAGAACTTCCAATTGAGTTTTTTAATCAAAATAAAGCTGGCGACTTAATTTCAAGGGTGAATAATGACACGGACAAGATTAACCAGTTTTTTTCGCAGTCGCTTGTACAGTTTATGAGTTCCATTTTTACTATGATAGGTGCTGGCATTTTTCTTCTCACCATCAATGTGGAATTGGCAGTCGCTGCATTGT
>CANIXM010000315.1 GCA_947471245.1 Paludibacteraceae bacterium
GGAATAATTACTGGTTCTTGTATAGCCTCCACCTACGTTGGTGAATGAATTATTTGAACCAGCATAACCACTTCTGCTATACACACTAGACCTATTATTTACATTATTTGCTGGTTGTGCTGATGTGCGATATTGCCCCACATTTCCTCCATTTGAGCTCCGACTATAGTTGTATTGTTGGCGAAAACTTTGATTATTATTGCTATAATTGTGATGTCCATAACCACCATAATATCCTGAATTCCAGCAATGATTATGATGATATCCGTATCCATAACCGCCAAATCCGTAACCATATCCCCATGGTGAGTAGTATGGCGAATACCAACTACCATAATAACCACCGTAGTAATAAGGTGAATTCCAACCACCATAATAGCCATACGAATATGGAGAATACCAGCGATTATACCCAAAGCCTACACCATAACCATAACCATAAAAATTGTTATACCCATACCAATATGGATTAGACCAACTTGAATACGAATTTACATATACATTCCCTTGATAATCATCAATAATATAAATATCATTAGTACTGGCATCGTCAACAATTATGACTTTTCTGGGATTGTGAAAGCGTCTCAAACGTCCAGAATACTCTAGACTAGACTCATCAACTTGCTGATCTTGTGAGGAGTATTGTTGATCTGAATTAGTTCCAGAATTTTGATTCTGATTCTGATTCGAATACTGATTGTTGTATTGATCAGGGTCGTAATTTGACTGCGAGTCGTAATTTTGCTTTGGTCGAGCAGTAGAGCCTGTGTTTTGGCTTTTGTCAACATATATAATCTCCTTAGCACCATTTTTATAGTTTGGTGAGGATTGAGTCTTTTGTTGACTCTGTACAGTCTTATTTTTGCTAGGGCTGTAGTAAATATCGTCAACATCATTACCTGACTGGGAAAAAAGTGAAGTTGCTATCAGTAATGAAAGGCTGATAAATATAGTTGTCCGTTTCATAATAATTCCTCCTATATTTTAAATTGGTTGATTGAATTCGTTGTATAATGATTAAAACAATAATTATGCCAAACCGACAAAACAAAAAAGTTCGAAAAGAAAAGAGTGCATTGTGTCTCAAAAAAAACTACTTTTGTACTTCCATACTGAAGACAAATATAACTCAGCGAAATTACAAAGAAAAACACCAACTCATCAATTTATATTCACAATTTTGTCATTATTAACGAATAAAAAATGGAATACATAAAAGTAGACTTTCAAATTACTCCTTTCGAAGATTTTATATCTGATGTTCTTGTTGCTCAGTTGGGTGAAATAGGTTTTGAAAGCTTTGTAGAACTCGACAATGGCACCGAAGGCTATATCCAAAAAACAATCTTCAATGAAGAATCGTTGAAAGAAGTGATTGCTAACTTTCCAATAGCGTCTCAAATCAATTATAAAATTACAAATATCGAGCCTAAAAACTGGAATGAGGAGTGGGAAAAAAACTTTTTTCAACCGATAGTGATAGGCAATGAATGTGTGATACATAGTTCTTTTCACAAAGATGTTCCAAAGGCAAAGTATGACATTGTGATTGACCCAAAAATGTCATTTGGCACAGGGCATCATGAAACAACGAGTCTAGTGATTGGGGAAATTCTGAAAACGGACTTCACCAACAAAAAAGTATTGGATATGGGTTGTGGCACTGCAGTATTGGCCATTCTGGCTGCCATGCGTGGTGCGGAAGATTTAATAGCCATCGATATTGACAGTTGGTGTATTGATAATTCTATTGAAAACATAGCTCTGAATAAAGCACATGGAATTGACGTAAAACTAGGTGGTGCAGAACTACTTATGGGGATGAGTTTTGATATCATCTTAGCAAACATTAATCGCAACATTTTACTTGCCGACATGAGTAAGTATGCTGATTGTTTGGGCTGTGGTGGCGAACTGTACATGAGTGGATTTTATAGTGAGGACATACCATTGATTGAAGCCGAGGCCAATAAAAATGGGCTGAAGCTAATTGAATTTAAAGAAAAAAACAATTGGGTGGTAGTAAAAACAGTGAAGCAATAACATCATTAGATGAACAGCACCCTTACAGATAACCAACTAAAATCCTTGCTAGATAAAAAGACAGAGGAATACAATAATTTCGAGTTTATTACCACCGATCCTATTCAAATTCCACATCGATTCACAAAAAAAGAGGACATTGAGATAGCAGGGTTTCTAACAGCAACTATCGCTTGGGGGCAACGCAAAAGTATCATCAAAAATGCCAGCAGACTGATGGCAATGATGGATAATTCTCCTTATGAATTTGTAACCAATGCTTCTGAAAAAGAACTAGAACTGCTTAGTGGGTTTGTACACCGCACTTTCAACGATATGGATTGCAATTTTTTTATCCACTCATTGAGAAATATCTACTTGCATCATGCTGGACTAGAGAATGTATTTACGGTAGGATTCAGCCAAAACAAGACCATCATCAATGCATTGACACATTTTAGGGCGACATTCTTATCCACACCACATCTTCAAAGGAGCGAGAAGCACCTATCTGACGTAACGAGCAATTCGAGTGCAAAACGGCTGAATATGTTTCTACGCTGGATGGTCAGGCAGGATGACTGTGGGGTGGATTTTGGGATTTGGAAAAGCATTCCTTCATCCGCTTTATTATTACCATTGGATGTTCATACGGGTAATGTAGGTCGGGAATTGGGACTACTCACCCGAACTCAAAATGATCTGAAAGCGGTACTTGAGATAACTGAAAACTTAAGGCTATTTGACGCTAACGATCCAGTAAAATACGACTTTGCATTGTTTGGAATAGGAGCTTTTGAAGGTAAATCAAGAGATTTTTAGAACCTCACTCCCACCCTCATATCCGCATACATAAAATGCAACGACTTAGGATTGGTCAGCTGAGAATAAGAGGAATAGCTACATTGTAGTTTCACAAAACACTTCAGGCGAGTAGATGTATTGAAATTGACACCACCTTCAAACTGAGTTTGATGTCCAGCCACAGAACCTTGCACTCCATCAAGATACAACCGATTAAGAAACAATCCATAACCAACAAATGGAACAATTTTACAACTGGCTTTAGCCAATTCGTGCCTCACAGTCCATCCATAGTTAAGCATAAAGATTTTTTTTGACGTAGCATCATCGGGCATTAAGACCGAATAACCCATTGGTACTGAAATAAATGCTGCAGGTCTCTTTCCTCCAAATCCACTTAGTTGCCACGCGTAGTCTATCAGTCCGCCATATCCATGCGTA
>CANIXM010000316.1 GCA_947471245.1 Paludibacteraceae bacterium
GATGGACAATAAGGTGAAAATTGTGGACGAGCAGACTGGT
This sequence comes from Paludibacteraceae bacterium, assembly GCA_947471245.1. Taxonomy (GTDB): domain Bacteria; phylum Bacteroidota; class Bacteroidia; order Bacteroidales; family Paludibacteraceae; genus Paludibacter. The sequence goes on from CANIXM010000316.1 coordinate 41, forward strand.
CGTATCATGGATGGTCGTAGGTATTCCGACGGTCTTCATCAAGCCATTGAAGCCAAAGAAAAAGTAATGGTAGAAGCTGCTACACAGACATTTGCCACCATCACTTTGCAGAACTACTTCCGCATGTATCATAAACTGGCGGGGATGACAGGTACTGCCGAAACAGAAGCAGGTGAATTGTGGGACATCTATAAATTGGATGTGGTGGTTGTCCCAACCAATAGACCTATTTCCCGTATCGACATGGAGGACCGAGTGTATAAAACCAAACGCGAAAAATACACCGCTGTCATTGATGAAGTGCAAAAGTTAGTGGATGCTGGACGTCCAGTACTGGTTGGTACTACTTCAGTAGAGATTTCTGAATTGCTGAGCCGTATGCTCAACAGTAGAAAAATCAAGCACAATGTATTGAATGCAAAATTACATCAACGCGAAGCTGATATTGTAGCAGAAGCAGGTAAATCAGGCACTGTAACCATTGCCACGAACATGGCAGGTCGTGGTACCGACATTAAGCTTACGCCAGAGGTGAAAGAAGCTGGCGGACTAGCAATTATTGGTACAGAGCGTCATGAAAGTCGTCGTGTGGACCGTCAGTTGCGTGGGCGTGCTGGTCGTCAGGGTGATCCAGGTTCGTCGGTGTTTTATGTTTCGTTGGAAGACAATTTGATGCGTCTGTTCGGTTCGGAGCGTATTTCAGGCATTATGGATAAATTAGGCTTTGAAGAAGGTGAAATGATAGAACATTCCATGATTTCGAAGTCCATAGAACGTGCGCAAAAGAAGGTAGAAGAAAACAACTTCGGTACACGTAAGCATTTGCTGGAATATGATGACGTGATGAACTCACAACGTGAGGTAGTTTACACCAAACGCCGTCATGCACTGATGGGCGAACGAATAGGCGTGGATATTACCAATATGATATATGATGTAGCCGAAAATGTAGTAGAAAGTTCTAAGAATAATGGTGACTACTACGAGCTAGAAGAAACATTGCTGACTGTTTTTGCAATGGATGTGCCAATCACCGAAGAGGAATTTAATGCTGGAAAAGTAAAGGAAATAGCTCCAAAGATAGTGAATGCAGCACTTGAAACCTACAAACGCAAGATGGATAAACTGGCAGCTGTAGCTTACCCAATTATCAAAGATGTGTACAAAGAAAGCGGACATCGGTATGAAAACATATTGATTCCAGTTACTGATGGAAAACGCAACTTCAATATCACAGCACACCTCAAAACGGCTTATGAAGGTCAAGCCAAAGAGCTGGTAAATGCTTTTGAAAAGCAAATACTTCTCCACATTATTGATGATGAATGGAAAGAACATTTGCGTCAATTGGACGAATTGCGTAGTTCGGTTCAAAATGCAAGTTATGAGCAAAAAGATCCATTGTTGATTTATAAATTGGAATCGTTTGGTTTGTTTAAAGAAATGATTGACGCTACGAATAAAAAAACATTGGCAGTATTGATGCGAGGTCAAATTCCATTGCGTGAACCGGAGCAAGTGCGCGAAGCAAAGATTGAACAAAAACTTGATCTGAGCAAATACAAAACTCAAAAGGATGATGTGAATAATGATGATCCAACAAAGCAAGACACACGTGAGCAAAACCGCCCTGAACCAATCAGAGTAGAGAAAAAAGTAGGACGAAATGACCAATGTCCATGTGGTAGCGGTAAAAAATATAAGAATTGCCACGGAGCGTAGATAAATGATTGATTAGATATTAAAACCATTAATTAGAAAAACAGGATGTTAATAAATTTCATCACTTGGGATGTGGATCCTATCCTTTTACAATTAGGACCATTGGCAATTCGCTGGTATGGCCTTTCTTGGGCTTTGGGTATCTATTTGACTTTAATCATTACCCAAAAAATATTTAAACACGAAGGGTTACCTGCTGAATGGATTGACAAGCTTTTTATGTACACCGTAGTTGGTGCTGTAGCGGGGGCTAGACTAGGTCATTGCTTTTTTTATGAGTGGGAAGCACTTGCTGAACCAGTAGAAATGTTTGGCATCACGTTCAAATATGGCAACCCCTATTTTACTCACCCTTGGGAATTGCTGTATATTTGGCAAGGAGGATTGGCGAGCCATGGAGGTGCATTGGGAATTCTTTTCGCAATGATTCTGTTCAATAAAAATGTATCTAAAAAAGGTGTAAGTTGGATTTTTGATCGTTTACTTGTAGGTGTAACGCTCTGCGGTGCGTCCATTCGTTTCGGAAATTTGATGAATTCTGAAATATATGGAAGTCCTACTGATTTGCCTTGGGGATTTGTATTTCTCCGTGCTGGTGAGACTGCACCCATGCACCCCACCCAAATTTACGAAATTATTTATTGCTTAGTAACTTTTGGATTATTGTATTGGATGTACTGGAAAAAAGAGGCTTACAAAATTAATGGTTTGATTTTTGGCACTTTTTTAATAGGAATATTTGGCACTCGTTTTTGCTTAGAATTTATCAAAAACAATCAAGAAACCTTTGAATCATACTTACCTTTAAACATGGGTCAGATTTTGAGTTTACCATTGATTATCACTGGTATCGTATTGCTAGTAAGAAGTTACAAATTGGCCAAGACCGCCCAAGAATAGTATGACAGAGAATAAACCAATGCCTCAAGAAGATTTCACAGCTGTAAAACCATACAATCAACACGAAGAAAAGACGGCTCAACTGTCACGCATGTTTAATACCATTTCTGGTCAGTACGATAAGTTCAACGATATCATGACATGGGGATTGGCTCGTGCTTGGCGAAAGTCTGCGCTTACCTCACTTCGAAAGTACAACCCAAAAGAGATACTTGACATTGCAGCTGGAACAGCCGACATGTGTATCAAGTCTTTCCAGTACCTTCAGCCAGAGCATGTAGTAGGAGTAGATATTTCGGCTCAGATGTTGGAAGTAGGAAAAGTGAAAGTGGCCAATGTTGGATTGAGTGAGAAAATACAACTCCAAGTAGAAGACTGCTCTACTCTATCGTTTGCCGATGAAAGTTTTGATGCAGCAACCATCGCATTTGGCATTAGAAATTTCGAAAAGCTCAACGAAAGTCTCCAACAAATACATCGTGTATTAAAACCTCAAGGCCATTTACTGATACTGGAGATGAATGAGCCTCAGAAAGGATTATTGTTTAAAGGTTATCAACTGTACACCAAAGTATTTGTGAGAATGACCGCCAAGTATCTATCCAC
>CANIXM010000317.1 GCA_947471245.1 Paludibacteraceae bacterium
ATTTGCTTCGCGATATTTGCTTCGCGATATTTACTACGTGATATTTGCCTTTGGCGATAGTTACTTCGTGATATTTACAGCACGATATTTTCCTTCGGCGATAGCGACTTTGTGACTTTGTGTCTTTGTGTTCAAAAAATGCTTTATCAGACGCCACCTGCGACGTCTCTACCACCAACTATTGTACAGATATGGTTTAATTATCTCTTTTTCAAACCAACCAATTTGCCGAAAGGCAAACCTATGTGTCCTTAGTTTTTCTAAAATGAAAGCATGATGTGTCCTATGTGTTATAAATCATTCTTTTGTGCCTTTTGTGGTTAAAATTTCCTCCTTTGGTTTTACCCTCCGAACACGATATAGAACCAAAAAGTGCGGCTCTACCACCGCACTTTTTTAAAGTTTCAACACTGCTCTTAGCGCCTTGTAACCCGCCGGACTTGTCTTGATTTGCTGTCCGTTTTTGAGCGTTAGTTGTTGGCTTTGTTTCTCGTATAGCTCTATGCGTGAAATCATTTCTACATTCACGATGATGGATCGATGTACCCTTACAAACTGATTGTTAGGCAAATGCTCCTCAAAATACTTCATCGTTTGCTCCTTTAAGTACTTGCCTTGAGTGGTAAATATTTGCACATAATCTCCATCTGCCTGAAGATATACGATGTCCGGTACTAAAATCATGTGGATTTTACTCCCAGTTTTTACACCGATACGTTCAATAATTTCCACTTGAGGTGTCACGTTGTTATCCACTACTGCCTCCTCATCCTGCTTGTCTTTCTTGTTAGGATGGATACTTGTTTGTAAATGAACTACTCTTATGCGCTGACTTAGAATGAGATAAAGTAGTACCCCAATCAATGTGCGAACAGGCATTATTGGTAGAAAATCATTAGCAATATCATTGCCTAGAAAGATAATCGTCAGTAAGTAAGCCCCGCCAATCCAAATCCCTAATAACAGCACAGCAAGAGCTGTTACGTTTATGTGTCTTTGATATACAGGCAACATGGCGAACTTTCCATATCGCATTACCGCATAAAGCAATATTCCTAGCGCTCCAAATAGCACCCCATGTATCAAACCATCCACTAGAAGCAACCACCATGGAAGAACAATGAGACTGGACTCGACTAAGCTAAGTAATAAGGAAAACACAGCCCACAATGAAACGTAGATCACAGTTTTGGTTGCATTTCCAATAAATGGATTAATCATATTTGACTTTTTTCAATGTGTATGTGTCAGGTGAATTAGTTTTTTATCTCACCTCCCCCAAACACACACTCCCCTGTGATAATAAGTTTTTTCGACGTGTCTTGGGGTTCCACTGGGGTTCTATTGTCTTGATAGCCTCCAAAAACAGAATTGATATGTGTCTCCAGGTACCATTCAGCAGGAACATAAATAGTAATTCCCCCAAATACTGCATTGATGTCAAGTCGTGTTTCTCCTTCTGGAAGGTGTGTTTTTCGCAAGTCAAGAACTATGCCACCAAATACGGCATTTAACTCTCCTCCTTTAAATTCAGGGTCTAACACAATGTGTTCACCACTTCCAAAAACTGCACTTTTACTAAATCCAGTGCCATTACTCTGCCATTTACCTTCGGAATTCATTTCCCATTTTGATGAATGGTGTGTTCTGTTCATGTGTTGATTCAGTTTGTCGGTGTGTTTTTGCCATTTTTGTTTACATCTGTTGCGGTGATAGTCAGGAAAGAACACGCGGTTGACAATCAATATCAAACCTCCAATGATCAAAAAGATGGGCCAATATACATGCGGAAAATTTGCATCTATACCAGGAAAAGCATTGGGATATACTTCTACGATTTTTGGGATGATGAAAAATTTTCCAATCAGAATGAAAATGAAACCTGTGATGAAATTTCTTTTGAATAAATTAATTATCCCAATCAAAATAATAAAAGCAGGGATAGAGAATATCACACTTTTCAGTTCTATAGGAATGATTCCAAAATTAAAGCCCAAAAATACCAGGCCAGAAAAAATTAATAAAAGTCCAAATCCTAGACCTCTAAATCGATGCGATTGATAGTTCGTTTTCATAATTATGTCTGTGTTTAAATTTTACGATGGCAAATGTAGGGCAATTAGACGGCTTATTCCAATCACAAATCGATAAGAAACAACATTATTCCCGACAAACGATGTTTAATAGGTAGATAAAACCACTGGCTAAAATATGAAATTTATATCGTATGGCCATCAGAAAATTGATAATTGATAATTGACAATTGATAATTAAAGAGACGTCGCATGCGGCATCTGACAAATTATTTTTTGAACACAAAGGCACAAAGGCACAAAGTCATTATCGCCACAGGCAAATATCACGAAGCAAATATCGCCGCAGGCAAAATATCGCGAAGCTAATATCGCCGCAGGCAAAATATCGCGAAGCTAATATCGCCGCAGGCAAAATATCACGAAGCAAATATCGCCGAAGGCAAATATCGCGCATTAATCCTCATCCTACAAGATGAGTAGTGCTATTATTGGTGTAATTAAGCTATAGAATCATAAAAATTATTTTCTATTTGATAAAAAAATACTACTTTTGTATTCAGATTATTAAACTAAAAATTAAAATAAAATGGTAAGTTACAAAGAACTTGGGTTGGTCAACACCAAAGACCTTTTCCAAAAAGCAATTGAAGGCAAATATGCTATTCCTGCATTTAACTTCAACAACATGGAGCAACTTCAAGCTATCATTCAAGCTTGTGTAGAGTCTAAATCACCAGTTATTCTTCAAGTATCAAGTGGCGCACGTAAATATGCAAATCAAACTTTGCTTCGTTACATGGCTCAAGGTGCTGTAGAATATGCAAAAGAATTAGGATTGAACATTCCTATCGTTCTACACTTGGATCATGGAGATAGCTTCGAACTTTGCAAAAACTGTATTGACAGCGGTTTCTCTTCTGTAATGATTGATGGTTCACACCTTTCATTTGAAGAAAATATTGAATTAACTAAGAAAGTAGTAGAGTATGCTCATGCACACGACGTAACCGTAGAAGGTGAGTTAGGTGTTTTAGCTGGTGTAGAAGATGAAGTTTCTCATGAACACCACACTTATACTCAACCAGAAGAAGTAGAAGACTTCGTAAAACGTACAGGTGTAGACTCATTGGCTATCTCTATCGGTACTTCTCACGGAGCTAACAAATTCACTCCAGCACAATGTACTAAAGATGCTAACGGTATTTTGGTGCCACCACCATTGCGTTTC
>CANIXM010000318.1 GCA_947471245.1 Paludibacteraceae bacterium
GTGGACTGAAATGTAACTTCAGCTCCAGAACCCGAGTTGTATCCTGGATTAGCAAATCGTAAACCAAGTGTTTTAATTTCTGCGTAACTAGACATCAATAATAAAAAGAGAAATGCTGTAGCTAAAAATGATTTTTTCATTTGTTCGTTAGTGTAATTTGTTTAGGGTTAAAATAATATGTGAATTGTAAGCTTTTGAATATGAATGAATTTATTCATCATGCCAATCGCCATTGGCTTTTATAAGACTGACCAATTTATCTACCGCTTCTGCTTCTGGAATATTCTTCTCTATACATTGTTTGCGTTTGTATAAGCTGATTTTCCCTTTACCCGCACCTACGTAACCATAGTCTGCGTCAGCCATTTCGCCAGGTCCATTGACTATGCATCCCATGATTCCAATTTTCAAACCTTTCAAGTGAGAGGTTCTAGCTTTGACTTGAGCCACTACTGTTTGAAGATGAAACATAGTTCGTCCACAGCTTGGGCAGGAGATAAATTCGGTTTTGGACACCCTCACTCTGGATGCTTGAAGAATGCCGAAAGCCACAGAATTAATTTGCTCAGGTGTTATGATGCCTTGATTGTCAAGCGCTATGCCGTCGCCAAAGCCATCAATGAAATGCACGCCTAAGTCAGCGGCAGATTTTATTTGAAGTTGTTGCAACTCATCTTCGTTGTAAGTTCGACAAAGTATCACAGGCGTTGTGCACTCAGCTTGAAGTAAAGCATGAAAAAATGCGCGTTGATCGCCCACGCTATTCTTGTGTTGACTGTGGAGAAGAATCACGATATCTGTTCTAGACTTTAAAAACGCAAGGACTTCATCAGTAAGATTGTCGTATGTCAGTTTTAGGAATTTTATTTTTGCTGAAAATTGATTGATGATATTCATGTCACCAATATTGAAAATAGGGAATGTATCACCTTCACGACTAAAAACACGATCTCCTTGAATGATGTAATCGGGAAGCAGTTCATATTTACCCTCTGTTGAAGCAATGACCACTGGTAGATGCTCGCCTCCAATGTTTTGTACTGCATGTGTCACCCTACGATTGTATTCGAATCGATTGTGGTTTTCAAATATTTTTCCATGGATGGGTGCGTGATTTTTCTTGTCTGTGACATAATTAACCAACAGCCTTCCTACTGGGATTTCATCTTCAGGCTCTTCGCTGAGCGACACCCTGATGGTGTCACCGATACCATCGGCTAGCAATGCACCTATGCCAACAGCAGATTTTATGCGTCCATCTTCTCCATCACCAGCCTCAGTTACTCCTAAATGGATGGGGAATTCTAGATCAAGTTTTTTCAAGGTTTCGACTAGCAATCTTACTGTCTGTACCATCATCACCGTGTTGGACGTTTTCATCGAAATCACCACACGATCAAAATTTTCTTCTTGGCAAATAAGTAAAAACTCAAGGCATGATTCCACCATGCCACGTGATGTGTCGCCATATCTGTTCATCATCCTTTCGCTTAGTGAGCCATGATTGACACCGATGCGGATGGTGGTGTTGTTTTCTTTGCAGATATTGAGAAATGGAATAAAGCGAGCTCGTATCTTTTGATACTCTAGCTCAAATTCTTCATCTGTGTAATCTGAAGTGTCACCGATTTTTACACTTCCCACATAATTGCCTGGATTGATGCGAACTTTCTCTACATTTCTAGCCGCTACATCGGCGGCATTGGCATTGAAGTGAATGTCAGCCACTAAAGGTGTTTGAAAGCCTTGCTTTCTTAGTTCATCATGAATCAGTTTCACGTTTTCTGCTTCTTTGATTCCTTGAGTAGTAAATCTGACAAGCTCACCACTGGCTTTTATGATTCTAATGCATTGTTCTACAGAGTTTTTGGTGTCATTGGTGTCGGTGTTGGCCATTGACTGTACACGCACTGGCTGTGAGCCACCAAGAAGAAGTGAGCCTATTTGAATAGTTTTTGAAGGTCTGCGGGAATAATTGAAAGGATCGAACTGCCACATATTTTTTTACTGAATTGTTGTACGTGCAAAATTACACTTTATTTATTTACTAACAGTTTGGTTTAACAAAAGTTGTGGATATTGATTTTTTTTAAGTTGAAATTTTATTTCTAGATGAATAAATAGACTACCTTTGCATTCGGTATAAAAATAAATATATTATGCAGAAATATTTTAGTCCAAAGCTTTGGTACACCATCAAGCACTACAACAAGGAGCAGTTTTATGCTGATGCGATGGCAGGTGTGATAGTAGGCATAGTGGCTTTACCGCTGGCTATAGCTTTCGGTATATCATCGGGGGTTACGCCAGAGAAAGGTTTGATAACAGCTGTTATTGGTGGGTTTATCATTTCGTTTTTTGGAGGAAGTAGGGTTCAGATAGGTGGTCCTACGGGTGCTTTCATTGTTATCGTGTACGGCATTGTTCAAGAGTTTGGAGTGGCTGGTCTTGCCATTGCTACAGTCATTGCAGGCGTCATGCTGGTGGTGATGGGGCTATTGAAGCTTGGAACTATTATAAAATTTATTCCATATCCAGTGATTGTGGGTTTTACCAGTGGAATCGCACTCACCATTTTTGCTACGCAGATAAAAGATTTGTTTGGAATGCAAATTGAAAAAGTGCCAGCCGATTTTTTACATAAATGGTTGGTTTACTCCCAGCATCTCGATTCTATTAGTTATTGGTCATTGGGTGTGGGTGTGATTTCGATTGCTATTATCCAATTGACACCAAAATTCTCAAAAAAAATACCAGGTTCACTCATTGCTATTGTTTTGGTTACATTGGTGGTGTATGTCCTGAAACATTATTTTGGAGTGACAGGCATTGAAACCATTGGCGACAGATTTACCATCAATTCATCACTCCCTTCTGCACAAGCCATTTCGATTGATTATCATGCAGTGAGGACTTTACTGCCTGTAGCATTTACAATAGCGATACTTGGTGCTATCGAATCATTACTTTCAGCCACTGTGGCAGATGGTGTGATAGGCTCTAAGCACAATTCGAACACCGAGCTGATTGCTCAGGGAATAGCCAATATCGTTGCACCAATATTTGGAGGGATACCTGCTACAGGCGCAATAGCTCGTACCATGACCAATATTAATAATGGAGGACGAACGCCCATTGCAGGAATAATACATGCTATCGTGTTGCTTTTGATTATGCTTTTTTTAGGGAGCCTTACCAAACACATTCCCATGGCATGTCTAGCTGGTGTGTTGGTAATAGTGTCATACAA
>CANIXM010000319.1 GCA_947471245.1 Paludibacteraceae bacterium
ACCCAAAGTCATGTATCGGCTATTGAACAGGATTTCTTTTCCTGCTGGGCCAGGATGACCCATTTTGAACGCAGAAGGAGCTAGTGGCAAGTTTTTGTCCACAGCGTTTATAACATATTTTTGTCCATTGACTAGCAGTGAAATCATCAAAAGAGTCAAACTAAGGAAGGAGCGTAAAGTAAACATAGGCATAATATGAAGATTTATAAGAAATTACACTGTGTATTCACAAATGTAGTAAATTGTTCACAAACTAAAAATATGTGAAAAAATGTTATGTAACACAATTTCAATAAATTTGTATCAATTACAGTTGGATTTGAGGACCTAAGAATTTAAAAACGGAATCCTTTTTAAACGGGTTCTCATTTTAAGATCACCTTGTATTCAGGGATAAATTTGAGTTGATTAATGTCCATTTTGAAGTAATCATAAGGAGATCTTGCTTTGTCGAAGAGGATTTTATCATTTTCTTTCAATGGGGTAACGATGATTTTCAACTCCTTGCCGTCAACGGGATGTTCCAATCGGTTTAATCCAATATTCCAAGGCATTCCATTGGAATAATTATCACTTAGCAGTCTGTGTCCATCGTATAGCTGAGCCGTGTTGCCAGTATAGCTAAGGTGCAGGTATGCTGCATTCAACCCTTCTAGATAGTTTTCTGGAACTTGTACTGTCCATTCTGAGAAAGTATTGAAAGGGATGGAATCAAAAACCTTCGGCTTTGGAGCAATTTTAACTGGTTCTAATGTTCCAAATCGAGCATAATGTGTGGGATTGTAGGCCGTAGGGCGCATGTAATCAATTCTTCCCATCCATCCACTGTTGGTTGTCATTTCATATTTGTCTGCTGTTTGGTATGTTACAATTAGTTTGCCAGCAAATGCTTTTTTACCCTTGCTCATTGGAAATTCTAATACCAATTTGTTTTCGCCTTTTTCGAGGTAACCAGCTAAATCAATAGTGTTCAATTGACCTGCAGTTATTTCTTCACTTATCCAATTGTTGTTAATCTGGATTCTACATGTTGTTTCAGGAGCAATATAGAATTTTGCAGATTTAATTTTAGAGGGATTTGTAAGGCTAAATTCTTTGATAAAGTAGTGTTTCATCAATACATCGGCTGGTTTAATGCTGTCTTTTTCATTGGTGTATAGCCATGATGCATCATCAAGCAATGGTTTCTGCTTGATGTTTAAAGCGATACTTTTCGAAGGAAGTTCTACCTTGTAGGTGTGAAAAATATCAGTTTTTTCAACTTCGGCCAATTCGTGGCTGTCTTTTGTTCGTGTCTCTTCACCAAATTTTGAGATTAATATTGAGGGTTTGGAGCTGAGTATTTCAATTGCTCCTTGGTTTGCTAAAAGCGTAGCATCGCTTATATACAATTCGTTTTTATCGTTGTTTTTAATAAGCCATAGATTTTTGCTGTCTTCATTAGACAGCAATACTAAATTGACGATTTCACCACTTTTAGATTTGATGGTTATGGCAGTTTTCAAACTAGGGTTCACGTTACTAACGATATATTTGCCTTTGCTATGATCCACTGTGCCAAGGTTTGATTCTAATGAGAGAATGGATTCTTCATCAAAGCAAAACTCAGGAGATATTGCGTTTGTCTTGCAAAAGAAATAGGTGTTGCCAATATTGCAAATTGGTTGTGCTGTAGCGTATTTGAGCAAGTTGCTGCCTATAGACATGTTTACTGGCCAAATGAAAATGGTAGAGTCCAACACTGTTATTCCTTTTGAAGGGAATGTGATGGTTTCGGACTGGTGGCGCACAGTAAATTGTACGTCATGTTGTATTGGGCGAGGGACATTTCGATGATAATTAAGGGCAAATAGAAACCCTGATTTTCCATTATACCGATATGACATTTGTATGTCATTGGCGTCTGTTTTGCCAATAAAAGTATTCATTGGAGAAAGGATTTCACCATATTGATTTAGAAAATAATGAACTTTTTTGATCTCTTTATAGCTATCATTGATTTCACCTGTTTCTCTAATGGCAGCCTGAAAGTCATAGCTTCGAGTTGGAACAGTGGTATAATATGACGATTCGTCTTGTTCCTCTTCGAATGAAGTGGTTGTACCGATTGGATTGGTTCCTCCAGCAAACATGTAATATCCGATAAGGTTACTACCAGATCCAAGTTTGCTTACCACTAGACCCAGGCCATCTATAGGGCTGATGATGTGTCTTCGGTGATATGTGTTCTGATTTCCTACTCCCAATTCACAGGTGAAATATGGGTAAATGGAGAAGTTAATACGTTTTTTTTGTGTGTTTTGCTCGTTTCCAATCGTGCTGTCGTTTCGTTCATTTACAAATGAAAAAACACTTGTTTTCTTTGAGATACTTAAGTCTGGTGCCCACGGAGCATCAGGATATCCACCCCATAGTGGAATGACTTCATTTTTAGGTGCAGATGTATCTCCCCATCCAGTGACAGTATAAAGTGGTACATCCATTCCGTGTTTTTGCGCTGTTGCTTTTATCCATTTGATGTGTTCTTCGCCTTTCTCTCCAAACCAGTATTCATTTTCAAGTTGAATGCCAATAATTGGCCCACCATCTTTGTAATACAATCCTTCCATTTGTTTGCCCATCTGAGCTATGAATTCTTCTGCATAATGTTGATAAACAGGGTGGTTGGAGCGGTCTTCCATGATTGTTTTGTCCATGATCCAGTCAGGTGTTCCACCATGTCTAACTTCACCATGAGCCCATGGCCCAATACGTGGATAGGCCATCATTCCATGTTTGTGAATTAGTTGGATAAAAGCTCTTAAATCTTTATTTCCTGACCAGTCATATTGTCCTTCTATTTCTTCATGATGATTCCAAATGACATAGAAAGCAACAATGTTGACTCCACAAGCTTTCATTTTTAATAACGTAGATTCCCATTCTCTGCGTTCAACTCGCGAATAATGTACTTCTCCCATAACCGGTAGAATTGGTGAGTTGCCTTTAGACAGATACCTACAGTTCATAATCAATTCATTTCCTTTCGGTCCTGGATGCCCCATTTTGAATGCTGAAGGTTTCAGTTTTGTGGTGTCATGGGTAGCGTTTATAGCATACTTTTGAGCACCGACCGCTGAATTGAGAATTACTAAAATGAGAATTAAGATGAGGCGAAAATTGGACATAAATGTATGTTTTTGTTGATAATTGAAGGAAATTTGATGGTAGTGCAAAATTAACAAAATATTCGAAATGACAAAATAGTA
>CANIXM010000320.1 GCA_947471245.1 Paludibacteraceae bacterium
ACGACGGTAACACCTCTTCGAGCGTTACACCACTACTGACTGGAAGTTTAATCATGTCGGACAAAATAGACTCTCTACCTATTCAGAAATATGATACCAGAAAAATAGGCACAGGAAAAGTTCTAACCCCTTCGGGAATGGTTATCAACGACGGAAATGGAGGCAAGAATTATGCGGTCAACTACGTATCTAATTCTGCAGGTGTAATCACTCGAACCTCTGTATTGATAGCACTGACAGCATCGGCACGTGCCGACGACAAAGAATACGATGGTACCACTGTGGCCACACTCCGTGACGCAAAATTAAATGGTGTGATGTATGGCGACGATGTGAAGTTGGATTCTGTGGTGGGCGACTTTACACAAAAGAACGTTGGTGTAGATATTTCAATCAACGTGAATTGTAAATTGATAGGTGCTGATATTGATAATTATACCTTGATTCCTCCTACAGACCTTAAAGCTGATATCACTCCGCGAAGTGTGAGTGTGACTGGCTGCAAAGGGGTGGACAAAGTATATGACGGAACAGATATTGCCCAAGTTCAAGGTGGAACTCTCACCAATGTAATCAGTGGTGACGACTTGCAATTGACAGCTAGTTCCTTTCATTTTGCAAGCACGCAAAGTGCTACTGGAATTAACATTACCACCAAATACGGCTTACAAGGACTAAGCATGACGAACTATAAAATCACGCAACCAACCACTGTGTCTGCTTCCATTTTGCCAAAACAAATTAGTGTAACTTTAAGCACTTTGGTGTTGAGTAAAATTTATGATGGAACAGATAAGTTAACCTATAAAACGGGTAAAATAATTGGTGTTTTGGTTAGCGATTCGGCAGATGTAGCATTAAATATTGTAGGCAAATTTGACAATGCGCTTGCAGGAACTAATAAAAACATTAGCCTCGTGTATAGCCTATCAGGGAGTAAATCGACCAATTACATTGCTCCTGCCAATTCCAATTGGATAGGTGAAATAGCTCCCAAACGCCTAACAGCAACCGTAATCAGTCTGCAAAAAGACAAAATGCAAGATGGCACTACAGTAGCTAAGATTTTAACCGCTGGACAATTAGTCGGCTTGCTGCCTGCCGACCAATCGAGTGTTAGTTTGCTATCCACTGCCAATTATGATAATTCGAATGTAGGGACAGGAAAATCAATACGAATTACTCATCAGCTCACAGGTGCATTGAGTTCCAATTACCTAGCACCCATAGACAGTGTCATCACCGATGGTCGCATCCTGGATCAAATGAAGGTCTCTACACTGAAGAGTCTGAAAAATTTATGTGAAGGCGAAGAAACTCACCTAGAATACAACTTGTTATCGGGCGATATTAAAGACTTCAAATTACGATTTGACACAGTCGCACATAAGGCAGGATTTGTAGACCAAAATTATCAGTCACTATCAACTCAACAGCATGGAACCATAAAACTGAACATCCCTGCTGGTGTAGAATATGGAGAATACAAAGGTTATCTGCGTTTTAAGAATATATTGGGAATTGAAAGTGAAGAGTTTCCTTTCAGTTTTACAGTCAATTTGGCGGATGAGCATCTTGTGCATAAGTTTGGTGATGTTATCATTTGCGACAACATCGATCAAGAATTCCTCACTTATCAGTGGTACAAAGACGGTGTGATGCTACCCGGAGCTAATAAACAGTTTTATTATGAAGAAAAAGGGTTGGTTGGCGAGTATAGTTTACAAGTCACTACTACTAAAGGCGAAATAGTGAATAGCTGCTCAAAAACATTCAATTTTCCAAAAAACAAGGTTTTTAGCATCTATCCCAATCCGTCAAGAGCAAATTCGACATTAAATATTCATTCCACTGGATATATGCCTGAAGATTATGAAAAGCTTGTTTTTGAGATTTATGATAATAATGGTCTAAAATTAAAATCTACAACCATCAAGTCAGAAAGTGTTGATATACAACACGGGTTAACAGTGGGCGTGTATACAGGAAAATTAATTGATGCGAATGGCAACACCAAAACGTATCGGATATTAATACAATAAACCTAAAGACTTTTAGTAAACACCAATGGCTGACAATAACAATCATCGTTATTTGTCAGCCATTGATGTATTCAATATCCTGATGTACATCTGTGGTTAAATCTCATTGTTGGAACACAAAATACGCATAAACCACAAGTAAATGTTGGTTTACAACCACATAGCCCACATAGAAACATAGCAAATCTACTATGTGTACTTTTTTGTAGAAACAAATCAAACTTCTATTGTCTCCTATGTACCTATGTGGTTAAATTTTATATTTTAGAACGCAAGATACGCAAGAACCACAAATCAGCGCCAAATAATCGAACCCAGCGGGTTCAAATGTTTATAGCCACAAACGATTATGCGAAAGGTACGACCCCGATGGGGTCGAATATGGATTTATCAATATTCATGCTATTAACATGGAATACCTACGGCATTCTATGTACCTATGTGGTTAATTTTTCACATGAAAACTTTTGTGCCTTTTGTGGTTCAAAACGTCTCTACTTCATCAACGCATATTCAATCACCTCTTTGATGTCCTTCACGTATTTGAATTTCATGCCTTTCAGGTAGATTGGCTTTATTTCATCAATATTTTTCTGGTTGTCAGCACAGAGTATAATCTCGGTAATGCCTGCACGCTTGGCGGCAAGGATTTTTTCTTTGATGCCTCCTACTGGAAGCACTTTGCCTCGCAGGGTGATTTCACCTGTCATGGCTATGTTTTTACGCACTTTGCGCTTGGTAAAAGCAGACAGCAGAGCGGTAGTCATGGTGATACCTGCCGATGGACCATCTTTGGGGATGGCTCCTTCTGGCACATGAAGGTGCACACTCCATTCTTCAAAAATCGATGGTTCTATCTTATAATCCTCAGCGTGAGACTTGATGTATTCGAGTGCCAGCATGGCAGACTCCTTCATCACATCTCCTAGATTTCCCGTAAGGGTTAGTCGTGGCGACTTGCTTTTGCTTAGGCTCGTTTCGATGTAGAGTATCTCCCCTCCCACCTGCGTCCATGCCAGACCTGTGACTACTCCGGGGTAGTCATTGCCTTCGTATTTATCTTTGCTATATCTCGCTGCACCAAGGTATTCCTTTAAATCCTCCATCTGCATCTCCACATTGTAGGTCTCTTCTACCGCCACGCGTTTGGCCACTTTACGCATCACCGATGCTATGCGCCTATTGAGTTCGCGCACGCCCGACT
>CANIXM010000321.1 GCA_947471245.1 Paludibacteraceae bacterium
ATTTTATATTCTGCTTGAGAATACAAGTCATTGGCTTGTTTCAGCTTGTCAGACTGACCCCATGACACACTCGTACAAAAGATCAAAGACAGTGTTATCAAAAAAATTATCTTCTTCATTAGAGTTACTTTTTAATAAAATTTTCCAATTCACTTATCACTTTTATAGTATCGTCATACAGATTTCCCATATCGCTCTGACCTGAATTTGGAGCATATCTAGCAAACTCACATGTATTGAGTATTTCTAGTAAACGGTTATACAATTGCTGATCAATACCCTTTTCGGCAAGTTCTGACTGAACATTTTCTTTGGTAAGATTGGAAAGTGGTATGCCCAGCTTATCACTCATATATGCCCATAAAGCTTTAAGAACTTCTTCATAAAACATATCCTTATTGCCTGCTTGTAGAAACTTCTGAGCTACTTTCAAACGCTTTTGTGCTATCTTATTGGCTTTCTTTACTTTTACTAGACCTAAATCTGAATTTTCTTTAGCTTGCTTTCTGAAAAATACAAATAACAGTCCTGAAATCAACAAAGGTATCAGATACATGAGCCATGACAGCAGTGTTCCAAATAATGGCACCTCCTCTTTCTCAAGTATGATATCATCTGGGTGAATATATCGAATATCTTTACCAAGTTGTTTGACATCTTCTTTGCTTACATATGTTCCTACAACTGCATTATTTTCACCACCTTCACCCTTTTCTACCTTGAGCTTATACACAGGTGTACGAAGTGTCTTATATGCTTTATCTTGTATGTCGAAATATGAAAATTCAGTCGATGGGATTTCAAAATCTCCAGAGTGACGCGGAATAACCATGTACTCTATACTTTTTGTTCCTGTTACACCGCTTGTGGTCGTTTTAAAATTATTTGCAATCTTTGGATCATAGGTCTCAAAACCATCTGGAAATTTAATTATTGGAGTCTTAATCAGTTTCATATTCCCCGTACCTGAGATATTGATTTTTAAGGTTATAGCATCATTGGCTTTAACTTGATCAGCAGATATGGAAGGATTCATGGTAAAATGCCCCACTGTACCACTGAATGACGCGGGCTTATTAGCGGGAAGTGCTGCTACATTGATTTTCACACTTGGTGCTATTACGTTACGAGTGACATTGGTGTAACTGTCAAAAAAATCATCAAATATACTTCTAACATTTGCTCTGTTTTGCACCCTAATCAAAGCCTCGAAAGTAGCTTTAGGGATTTCTATCACACCAGCGTGCTGTGGATAGAGCAGTACTTGATAAAGCACCACACTTCCATAATTCTTTCCATTGAAATTTTCGTACGCAAATTGTTTATTCTGTGGCTGTTCAATATCCTGCTTCAAAAAACCATTAAACTCAGGCATTTTCTTATTTGCACATTGCACCACATCTACTAGAGTGTACAATTTGTAGGTGATTAACAATGCTTCTTGTTCATAGACATTCGTTTTGGAAACATTGGTTTTGATAAAAATATTTTCTGAGGAAATATTGCTAGCTTGCGAACTTGATACATTTGCCTGACCAGAGCTTGATTGATTTCCTTGCTGTGGTTTAGAGGAAGTATTATCTGCTGGCAACACTTTGATAGAAAGCCCATTGGAAGTGTACTTTTGACCTTCGACAACAATGCTTGCCGATGGGATGCTAAAAGTACCTACTTTGGACGCCTGCAAAGTGTAGGTGTAAGAGACAGCCACAGAGGAAGTTGTTTTTCCATTTATCATCTGAATGCTCTGACTGTGCGATTCAAATGGTCCTGCCAATATCTCAAAATTAGTCATTTCAGGGGCTCTCAAGTCCTTGCAAGATGCATTGACCGAATAAACAAGCTGAAATGGTTTATCCACAATTACAGTGGAAGGACCCATGGCTGTAAACTTCACAACATCTGCTCCCATGAGTGCGGCTACACTCATTGACATCAACAAGGATAAAATTAATACTTTAGGTCTCATATTATCTAGTTACAAGGATATTATTACAACTGTTAAATCTGTTCATCATTATGGCTTCTAATCAAAAAAACAATCTCAAAACGCAAGCCGAACTACCAGTCCTTATCGGCTTTCTTTACACCTCTTGACTGCTGTTTTTTTGCTTTTTCTTGGGTGTTTTTCTCATCTTGTTGAAGAGCATCAAGAATTTGTTGGGCATTTTCTTTGGACATTTGAGGCTGCTTCTGCTCTTGTTTTTGCTCCTGGTTTTTGTTTTGTTGTTCGTCCTGCTGCTGATCTTGCTTTTGATCTTGCTTTTGATCTTTATTTTCTTGCTTATTTTTGTTTTTGTTTTGCTGTTGCTTTTTGAGCATAGCTTGGGCATAAGCTAGATTATACCTGGTTTCATCATCAGTAGGATTGGCTTTGAGTGCCATTTTATAGGCATTAATACTTTCTTCTATCTTTTGGTTAGACAGCAGTGCATTGCCCATATTATGATAAGCCGATGCCAGTTTCTGTTTGGTTTCTGGGTGTAAATTTAGTGCTTGCTTGTACTGTGCTTGTGCTTCTGGATATTTACCCTGACGAAAAAGAGCACTACCTAGGTTGTACGTGGCTTCAAATGAATTTTGATTTTTCACAATACCTCTCCTGTAGGAAATTTCTGCTTCGGTGTATTTTTTCGAATCATATAATTTATTTCCATCCCTTACATCATTGCTTTCTTTTTGGGAAAACAGGCATGATGTTATCATCACACAGTTCATGAGTAATAACACTCGCTTACTGCTGGGTATCTGCATTTGTTCAAATAATGTGAGCATAATAGGTCTTATTTCAATCATTTTTTGACAATTTATCTTTTAGGTCAAAGATTTTTAATCTACTAAACTGCTTATTTTTTCTGTCAAAGACAAAAAAATCAACAATCAATATCAACAATATCAACAGCACAAAAGACTGGAATTGATCATTATAATCCGAAAACACATTGGATTTAATTTCAGACTTAGCCAATTTATCTAGCTCTTTACTGACTACCTTGTAGGCTGTATTGGAATTATCAGACCTGACATACACACCATTTCCAGCTGATGCAATTTCTTTACACATTTGTTCGTTGAGTTTAGAAACCACCACATTGCCTTGCTTGTCTTTCCAGAAACTCATGGTTCCTGGCACTGGTATAGGAGCACCTTCGGGCTTGCCCATTCCTATAACGTGAACTTTGATATCATTATCTGCTGCCAATTTTGCGGCACCTACTGCATCATCCTCGTGATTTTCACC
>CANIXM010000322.1 GCA_947471245.1 Paludibacteraceae bacterium
CCTAGAGAAGCAACAAAATCATTTGACATCTTACCATTTTTCCATAACGCTCCTTCTGTACTGAAATTATCAATCGCAAGTGTGTTTACGATATTGTTTCTATTCCACCTGATAAAACCCAAATCTGTAATAGCAGCCGAAAGAACCAACTCCTCTATCGGTTTATACGTTGCTCCCAAATCCATTCCTACACCCACTCCTGTAGGCTGTACATAGTCTGAAATGCCATAAGGTTTTACTGAATCTTTGGGATTGTAATTTGAATTTAACAGTGGACTATTGGCAGGTGCCCAAGGTCCTGCATAACTAACTGAGGATGTACCGTCTAACGTGAATTTATCAACAGATGAAGTATGCATCAGGTTGTTTGTTTTTACAGATGCATAGCCATGTCCATAAAGGAATTTTAGTTTTCCACCGACTGTCCATTGTTCATTTATCACTTCTGACAATCCTACTGCAACTTCTGTGTATAAACTTGCCTTTGCGCCCAAATTTGACCAATTGAATTCACTCGTCCCAGTTAATGGATCTACACCTTCTTTCACATTAAGTAATAAGGGAAAATGAAGTAATTCTTTCGGAAGCATTCCATACGCTTCACCTTTTGTAGCAACTGAGAAAGTGGTGTAAGTATTTTTCTTCCTGAAACCAAAATTGATTAAAGTCAGATTGAAATTTCCTCCTAACATCGAAGTTGAAGGTAGTTGGTTGTATAACTGTGAATTATTCTTTGACATCAAATCACTTGCTGTCCACGACAAACTCTCTACACTTGCTTGTATATTCCCAGCACCAGGCACACCAATATAGAAACTGCACAAGGGCTGAAAAGCCGGGTTTAAGGTATGTCTCATGGGAGAGTTTTCAATGAAATACATTGAGTTGACTTGTTGCGCATGCGACCCAACTGCAACTCCCAATAGCATTATAGCAGCTATAAGTATCTTTTTTGTTATTTTCATTTATTTATATTTTATTTTTTTGCCCCTTAGCCTCCTATTTTTGTCGGGATAAACCCCCAGGAGAATTATAATGGGTTTTGTTGTTAATAACACATTGACTTTGTCGATTTTTCAATCCCATAGAGTATCCAAAATTTTCAATTAAGGCATGGAAGTTGTTGTATCTACTTAAGTCTGCCAACTTATTTTAGTGAAGTGTTGAAGTGTAATTACTCAGATATACAAAATTATCACACATCAACACATCCACTTATTTACTCACTTAAAATTTTATCATTTAGCGGTGGTAAACTTCGATCCATTTCCTTTTACATAAAGTCCCATTTTCACACTGAATGAGTTTTGTTGCGAAAAGTGCATTGGGAATTCTGATTTTCCATCCTTACCTGTTTTATCTTCAGGTTTTCCATTAACAGTGACATCAAAAATTAACTTCTTAGTCATTTTCAATGCTTTGATACCACTACTCGTAAGTGAAACCACAGCCTGTTGAGGAACAAGGGTTTTAAAATTTCCATAGTCATCTAACTGAGGTGCATTCAAATACAATGGAAAATTTGTACCTTGCACAAGCGCCTTCCCTGTTCGAGGATCAAAAGTGCCTTTAAAATCATCAGCCGAATAAGTTTTTTGATCCTTGTACACAAATTTATCTATCTGTACCCCATTTTCACCAATCAATCTAACAGATAACAAAGCTCTTGTAGGCAATCCATTTTTGAATGTGAAAACTAATTTTGCTTCTTGACCATATTGCTCAGGAAGATCCAAAGAATTACCTATACTTTGGCTCACATTATCAATCGTATCTGACATGCTAAAAAAACTGTTCGTCTTAAAATTCAAAGGGATTCTAGTTTCGATCTTAATTTTGAGTCTTGAGTCTTTGGTTATAAAATTGACTGTTCTTTTACTATTAGGATCTTTAGAAAAGTTAAGCTTATAAAGTAACCAGTTGGGGTAAAGTAACTGTTTATCAATCGGTTTATAAGTACTATCAAAGAGCAAATCTGTTCTTCCATTAGCTTTGTTGATTACAATGGAGTCTTTAGCCCAGTCCGATTCAAGTTTTACTTCTTTCATGACTCCCTTGAAGGATTTTGAGGTTTTATTTGTCGTTTTCCCATTGGCATCCTTAAAAATACAATATCTAAATTGCCCTAGTAAATCCGTTTCACCTGAGTTTAATGACGCTATAGAATCAAGATTTAACATTACATCTGCGCCGATATTGCTTTCAAGACGAACGATGAAAGTAGGATCAACAAAGCAAAGGAATGAATTGGGAATAAGTTTTTCTAACTCAGGTTGAATTTTTCCATCAAAACCTCCTAATGTTGATGGATCAAAATCTCCATATACCTTCGTGTAATCAATATCCTTGAATTTCACATTGAGTTTCACAAAAGTGGTAGGATTAATGGGAATGTTGATGTTTTGCTTGTTAACTTTCACATTGAATGTAAAAGGCATTGTGTTAGTTCGGGCACCCGAAGTACCACCATCGAGACCATACAGTGTAAAGGCTGGGATATTAACTTTACCAGTAGTGCCCCATGCAGCTGGATGAAAAGTTGGATTCACTCCGCCTGCTATCTTAATTCTATTACCAAAAACCAACTCAACGGTTACGTCGGAAGGTGAAATAACTTTTAATTCATCTGATGCATCGATAGAAACTTCGAGAGTTGCAGAATTTGCAATCAATGAATCAACACTCTGTGTACCAGCTCCTTTATTAACTCCCAAATCCAAACTACCAGGGACAGTGATTGGAATATCAAAACCTGCAGGTATTACACCACCTGGAACGGCAGGTACGATTTGAGTAATGCTAAACGGCACTGTGTAATCAGCAAATTTAAAAGACATGTTATAATCAGGAACCGAATCCAGGACTTTGAAGTAAATTTCACTACTTCCATCGGGAGCATAAATTCCACCAGTTCTAAACTGGGTCAATATGTCTTTCAAAGTCATAGAAGCTGTGCCGATAGGCATAACTAAAGATTGATCAATACCTATACTAGTATCCAATTTGGAAATATCCAAATCACTAACACAAGAATTGAGCATTAGTGACAGTCCAAATATGACAGCCAAAATTGCTTGAATTGATTTTTTTTTCATAAATTTATTGGGTTATGTTTAAGTTTAGAGTTTCATGGTTTTGGTTAAAGCTACACTGACTATTTGATTTGCAACTAAGTATTAACACTATATTTGTTGCAATTATTTTGATTAGATATCTAATATCAGAA
>CANIXM010000323.1 GCA_947471245.1 Paludibacteraceae bacterium
GTTGAGCTAACTGTATTTCTATGTTCATTTTAGTCGATTTTTTTTAGTCCTTACTTTTTTAGTTTCGGATGCAAAAATAGACTTGAGTTATTAATAAAACATTACAAATAAGTTACTCTATTGTTACTACATATCAACCTACTGTAAACTTGCATGTTAAGTTTTTTGAATCATGAAGTTTTAACCAATTTTCACGCTATTAGAGGCACGAACTCAAATTTTAATCCATCAAATAGCCCTTTGTCACTAAGTTTAAGTTCTGGAATGACTAATAGGGACATAAATGCTAGTGTCATAAATGGTGCTTTGAGTTGTGATCCCAACTCTTTGGCCATCGCATCTATTACTTCATATTGGTGTGCAATTTCGGAACCTAGTCCTTCTGACATTAGACCTGCCACAGGTAATGATAGTAATTCCATTCGCTCGCCATCACATGCAAAAATTCCTCCTTGGCAATTGATGATGTGATTGATAGCCGAAACGATTTCTTCATCTGAAGTTCCCACCGCTACAATGTTATGGCTGTCATGAGCTACTGTTGATGCTAGTGCTCCATGAGTGATACCAATGTTTTTGATAAACCCAATGGCGGGCTTGGAAGGCTGATAGCGATTATAAACCACCAATTTAAGAATATCATTATCAATATCTGAAACTACATTTCCATCCATCACAAATGGGTCAGTGAGAACACACTTGGTGGTCAGCTGTCCATCTTCCACCTCTATTACCTTCAATTTACCCTCCTGAAATGGTACTTTTAGTTGATCGACGTTTAATTTCTCGGCTGAAAATTGATTAATCAATTCCTTCGGTTCAAAGCGAGGAAAGATGACATCTCCATTTTCAGCCACTTTTTCGCCATTAATATATGTAGCCATCACTCGCAAGTCTCGAAGGCTGTCAACTACGATGAAATCTGCCGAATCACCTATTTGCAACAAGCCCACATCAAGTTTGTAATGTGCCACGGGGTTCAGCGAACAAGCCCTCAACACGTCAAACAGGTCATAACCATTGGCCAACGCACGTCTTACAAGTGCATCAATATGTCCATTTTTAAGCAAATCATCAGGGTGCTTATCGTCAGAGCAAAACATGATTCGTTCAGGATGCTGGTCAAGTAATGGCATTAGCGTGTCAAAATTTTTGGCAGCACTTCCTTCACGTATCAGCACATTCATCTGCAGTGCAATTTTTGCTTCCGCTTCATCGAGTGTCATGCATTCATGATCGGTACTGATACCCGCTTGCGCATATTTTTCCAAATCTGCACCACTTAGCATTGGTGCATGTCCATCTATTGGTTTATTTGCAGACTTTGCGGCATTGAGCTTTTGATTGACTACTTCATCACCATAAATCACACCTGGGAAATTCATCATTTCGGATAAAAAATGTATTTCATCACGCTCTAGCAATTTTGTTACATCTTTTTCATTTAAAACAGCTCCCGAAGTTTCGAAATCCGTGGCAGGAACACATGAAGGAGCACCAAAGTAAAACTTGAGTGGTGATTGATTCGCATTGTCTATCATATAATCTACACCTGCCATGCCACATACATTAGCTATCTCGTGTGGGTCACATACACAAGCTACCGTGCCGTGAGGTACACTGTATCTTGCAAACTCAGAGGGCAACATCATCGAACTCTCAATATGAATATGCGCATCCACAAATCCTGGCATGATAAACTGCATTTCCACTTCTTGAGCTGGTAATATATTTACAATTTTACCGCCTTCCACGCATACAATTCCTTTTTCTAATGTGCGTTTAAACACGTCAATGACATATCCTGATATTTTTAACATAATTATTTTAGTGTAAATTTTTTATTACTTATTGCTCTATAACGTTTTTTGGTGGGTACACGATATTAATGCCTACGGCGATATTTGCTTTGCGATATTAGCCTATGGCGATATTTGCCTTCGGCGATAATAGCTTTGCGATATTTGCCTTCGGCGATATATGCCTTCGGCGATAATAGCTTTGCGATAGTTACTTCGTGATATTTGCCTTGGCGATAGCGACTTTGTGTCTTTGTGTCTTAGTGTTCATAAAATGCTTTATCAGACGCCACATGCATCGTTTCTTCAATTTTGATTTTTCAATTTTGTTCCAGTGTCTATGTGGTTTGGTTTAATCTTTTCCGTGAAAGTCAATTTGCCGAAAGGCAAACTATGTGTTCTTAATATTTCTTATATCTCTTCATTTTTCATTTTTCAATTTTCAATTTTTGGTTTCACCCACCTAATATGTCATTGACCCTTATTTATTGCGTATTAGATGATGCTTCAAAACTCAGATAGGGTTCAATTTTCTCTACATCTTCTTGATTGAATTCGGGTAAAGCAGCAATTTCCGAAATGGTATGCAGTTTTCCTTTATTTCGTCTCAATTCATAGATGGCTTTAGCTTTGTAAAACCGCAAATATGGATGAGCACTTAGTTTTGTTACACTGGCTCTATTGACCAATATTTTTTGTATTTCACACACACCAATTTTGCAAAATGGTTTTATCCTCTCATAATTCTCTACGGTCATTCCAAAAATTTCCTTCAGCTGCTCTACTTTTATGTAGCCTCCAAGAACTTTTCTATAGCCAATGATTTTTTTAGCATATCCCACTCCTATACCTTTCACTTTCATCAGTGTGGAGGTGTCGGCGGTGTTTATATCAACAATTAAATCTTGCTTATGTTCCTTTTTGTTAGTTTTTAAAGAGTCGGAAAGTGCGTGATCATTACTTGCAATGGAGATAAACGGTTGTAGCTGCTCGAATTTTTCGGTAGAGATGCCATAGACTCGCGAAAAATCATTGGGTGTACGAAACTTTCCACCACGACTTCTGTATTTCAAAATGTTAGTGGCAATATAAGGTCTCAAACCTAGTCGTACAAACCCCGATGAGTCTAAGGTGTTGGGGTCAAATGAAAAAAGTGAAAAGGAAGGGGTAGGGGAGTTGCTTGTTGGCCATTTGCTTTCATATTTCGCCTTCCAAGCGAGTTTGAGCAGACTGTCACGATCCTCCAATGTTTTCTCGAAAGCCTCTACTTGTGCGACAAATGCTGTATCCGATTCGGTTGAAGTGGGTAGTATGTAAGGCAAGGATAGATCTACCATCCACATCAAGGCGATCAATACAAGTAAAACAATTATTCCTATCCGCTGACTTTTAGTGAAATAGAAAAAATCTTTGAACATAAGTAGTTA
>CANIXM010000324.1 GCA_947471245.1 Paludibacteraceae bacterium
TCTTTGCTGTGTGATTTTTTCATAGTATTAGATTTAAGGTTAACAAAGATTGGTGGTCAAGCGTGACCACCTTTCGCGTTTTTAGGGGGTATGGTTTCAGATGAAGAATTGCATATCATTTCTTAGGCTGTTATAATACATTTTTTTGTACTTTTGGGGGCTTATTTATTTGAAGTATCAAAACAGCGATTAGTAGATAAACATTTCAATAAATCATTGTTATAAGCCTATTAAAATGAAACGAGCATGGCAAGTAAACTTTGTCACACAAGGAGATGTTTATGTGCGAGTTCCATCTGACAACTAAAAAACAATTATAAACAGATGAAATACAAAAATATTCAAACAGAAATAGATGCTTGCTACCTGTATGGCAAGTTAGCCGAAAATGAAAGTGACGAGTCAGTAGCCAACGTGTTTAGTCAAATGCGTGAGATAGAGCTAAGTCATGCAGAAGCATTTGCGCGCAAAGAGAATATTGATTTGGCTTCCATCTTTAAACCGTCGTGGAGAGCGTTGACATTAAATTTCATTGGGAAATGCTTTGGGTATGATTATGTACTGGGAGCATTGATGGATACCGAAAAAAGTTTGTCTAATGCCATTATCTCTACCAAAAAAAAGAACAACATGGAGCTCAATGGCAGCGAAGCCAATCATGTTAAGATCTTGTGGTCTATTCTCGAAAAAGAACCGAATATCAATGGCAACCAGCTCAGCAGATTTGAAAACAGACACCGTTCGGTGGGTGGCAATGCCATCAGAGCGGCTGTGCTTGGAGGCAATGATGGATTGGTGTCCAATTTCAGTTTGGTGATGGGCGTGGCCGGTGCCACTTCTGGCGAAAAGGGCGTGTTGCTAGCTGGACTGGCTGGTCTACTTGCAGGGGCACTGTCTATGGCACTGGGCGAGTGGATATCGGTAAAAAGTTCGCAAGAACTGTATGAAAATCAAATGGCCATAGAAATGGACGAATTGGAAACCAATCCCGAAGGTGAAAGGAAAGAGCTGGCACTTATTTATATGGCTAAAGGCATTCCCGAAGAGCAAGCCCACGCAATGGCCACCGATATCATGAAAGACAAAACCAACGCTCATGCAGTGTTGGTCAAAGAGGAGCTAGGCATCAATCCCGAAGAACTACAAGGCTCGGCCATCGAAGCAGCACTGTATTCATTTTTTCTATTTACCATCGGAGCCATCATCCCTGTTTTACCATTTGTATTTGCAAAAGGAATTACTGCTATGCTACTTAGCGTAAGTATGAGTGCTGTAGGGTTGTTTCTTATCGGAGGCGCTATTACCTTATTTACTGGTAAAAATGTTTGGTATTCTGGTTTCAGACAAGTTCTTTTCGGACTATTGGCAGCTGCTTGTACCTACGGCATTGGGCGACTTATCGGATCTGTTATCGTATAACCATTGGCAGAGAAAATGAAAACGAACTTGAAGATGGCACTAAGTCAGTATTGGAAATCCATCATCGTCACAGTTGCAGTATTGTATCTATCATTGGCAGCGTCTAAAACATTTAGTCACATACCCACATTCAATCATGAAGATTATCTCATTCATTTTTTGATGTATATGGGACTAACGCTTACATTAATCTACGATTCGAAGTTACACCTCAACTCGCATTACACACCCACCTCCCAAACATTTTGTGTTGTGTTCCCTCTTGTACTCGGAGGCATGCTGGAGATTTTTCAGCCCATTATCAGCACACGAATTGCTAGCTGGATGGATTTTATGTTCAACACACTTGGAGTAATCGTTGCTTCATTCATTGCTCACTATTGGAGAAAATATCAACCTCGAAATTAACCAATAGTAATGGATCATCTTCGCTATAAAATAGGGATTACCCTCATTAAAGGTATAGGCAATAATCTGGCTAAAAACCTGATAGCTTATGTAGGAAGTGTGGAGGGTGTGTTCAAAGAAAATCAAGCCAATTTATCAAAAATTCCAGGCATCGGTGATGTACTATCGAAAGAGATAGTGTCGCAAGATGTGCTGAAACGCGCTGATCAGGAAGTAGAATTTGTAATCAAAAACAAGATTCAACCCTATTATTTTGCTGATAGAGACTACCCATTTCGGCTCAAGGAATGTGCAGATTCGCCCATCCTTATTTTCACCAAAGGCAATTGTGACTTGAACAATGGCAAGTTTATAGGCATAGTGGGAACTCGTAACGCTACTGAAACGGGTAAAGAGTATTGCAAAAAACTGATCACTGATCTGTCTCAACTTCAGCCCAATGCAATTATTGTAAGTGGACTGGCTTATGGCGTGGATATATGTGCTCACAAGGTAGCATTGGATGTAGGACTTCCTACCATCGGTGTGGTGGGGCATGGACTGGATAGAATATATCCAGCAGCACATCGCCCCACAGCGGTAAAAATGCTTGACAATGGAGCATTGCTTACCGAATACCTCAGCCAAACAAATCCTGACAGGCAGAACTTTGTGCAGCGGAACAGAATTATAGCTGGACTGTCGGATGCTACGGTGGTTATCGAATCGGCAGCCAAAGGCGGTGCACTTATCACTGCCGAAGTTGCCAATGATTATAACAGGGATGTATTTGCTTTTCCGGGAAGAGTGGGCGATGAATGGTCGGCAGGCTGCAACGCCCTCATTAAATCTCACAAAGCATCACTCATAGAGTCGGCAGCTGATTTGTGCCAATGCATGAACTGGGAAAGTGATGTTGACGCTTCGATAAGTCAACCGATTCAAACCGCCTTGTTTCTAGATTTATCGGACCATGAGCAACAAATAATCACCACACTACGACAAAACAGCGAAGGGATGCAGATCAACGAAATGGCGGTAATACTCTCCCAACCTTTTAGCAAAATATCGTCATTGTTATTGGAAATGGAATTCAAAGGATTGGTGAAGTGTCTGCCTGGAAGTGTGTATCGAATTGTAAAATAGAAATGAATATCGTGCCGTAAAGAATGTATAGCAAAGAGGAATTAAAGGAACTGAAACGAGAATTTTGGGAAGGATTTGGCGTTTATTGTAGCAATGTGCCAGCGTTAAAGAAGCGAAAAAGTAAATTCATGCTCTACAATACCAAAATGAAAGGTGTAGAACTAAAACTTGATGCCACGCGAGATGGAGCTTTTGTCATCTTGGAGATTAACCACTCAGATGCCAAAGCTCGTTTTGAAAAATACGAGCAATTTGAAAAATACAAAGCCATCA
>CANIXM010000325.1 GCA_947471245.1 Paludibacteraceae bacterium
CCGTTGCCTCGCGCAGGCTGAAGCGATTGGCGTTCGTCGCGGTCACCGTGCTGGAGAAAATCCCGCCCTGAATCCTGTTAGCGTTTATTCTTCCGCCTGTAACACATTTATCTTTGTAGCTGTCAAATGTATCTACAGAGCGAAAAATTGCATCCCTAATTTGAAACATTGTCAATTCAGGATGTGCCGATTTTAATAGTCCGAACAGTCCGGTCACATAAGGTGCTGACATCGAAGTTCCACTTAAAAGCCCATATCCACTTGGGATTTTATACGTAGGGAGCGTGCTTAACACATCATCGCCAGGTGCAAAAATATCAACAGATGTTTTACCATAGCAGCTAAATGAAGCAGGGTTCTCGGTTGAGTTTGATGCACCTACAGCTACGATATTTGGAAATGGATAAGCTGACGGGTAATGAGTATATGTTCCATCATTGTCGGTATTATCATTGCCAGCACTAAACACTGCAATTCCACCTGCTTTTTCGTAATCTGCAAATCTATTTCTTGTTTCGTCCATTGTTTCATCATCAAACATTGTGGTCATCCCCCATGAATTATTGATAACCTGACAGCCAATTGATGCCGCATATATCATGCTTTCTTTTGATGCTGATTCCCATGCACCTAATGAATTCCCTGCGATTTTTAGTGTTACGATGCTTGCATTCCAGTTAACGCCTACTACACCGATACCATTATTTCCTGTTGCTGCGACTGTGCCAGCCACATGTGTGCCATGATAACTGCCTGAATATGACCTGTCGGGGTTTACATTGTTGTTGTGATTAACAAAGTCATAACCATGCAAGTCATCTATGTAGCCATTATTGTCATCGTCAATTCCATTGGTTGCTTTATTATTCCCACTTTGATCTGTGCCATTTTCACCAGGGTTTAACCAGATGTTTGCCTGTAAATCGGGGTGTTCAATGTCAGTTCCTGTGTCAGCAATGCCTATTAATACAGACTTACTTCCTGTACTTGTGTTCCATGCCTCAGGAGCTTTAATTTTAGACAATCCCCAGTCCATTTGTGGGTCATTGGGAATTGCGTCTAGTCGATATAGTTTATTCTTGGATACTGATTCAATGATCTCTTTGTTGCTTTCAAGATATGTTTTTATGTTGTCCAGAACCTCAGGTTCATCGGCAGAAAATGAGATAACGTAAATATTTGAATTAGGAATATGATGTTCTATCTGTGCTCCTACATTCATAAGTATATAACTAAGGTCAGTTGCTGATTTGTTTGGTTTAAGTGTTACAATCAGTTCGTTGCCAGCTATTTCAGATGTACTAATCAACTTTTTGGTTGTTTCATCCCAAGTTTCATCTATTCTAAGTGGTTTATCACTCTCGGGATGCTTTACCAAGTATGAAACTTTATATCGTCCTGCAGAAAGAGTTCTTGATTTAGTCCAATAAACAGTTGCGGTTGTTCCATCTTTCAGTTGGGTAGTCATTTGCCCATTTGCAGATTTCTGAATCTTTAGACCTTGTAATGTGTTTGACGTAGGTACTTTAGAAACCAGTTGACCAAACATCAATTGAGCAGAAATTAATAGCGTGAAAATACTTATTGTTTTTTTCATTATTTTGCTTTTTTATTTGATGCCACAAAGTTAATTTATTTTATTTGAAGTTTGAATCGTTAATTGTTACAAATTTATTATGTTTTTTGTCTTCTTATTAATGTGTTTTTATTACCTACATTCAACTTTTTTAATGATTAATTTTTATAAAACTACAAATGCCATTAGAAGACTTCCTAATGGCATTTGTATAAGTGAAAAAGTGGTTTTTAAGGTTGTAATCAAATTTAATTCCAATTTAACCTGTGTTTGAAATCTTGTGTCATAATGAAAGTCTCACCCACTTATTTCTTAATAAACTTAGCAGTTGTCCCATCGTCAAGTTTGAGAAGGTAAACGCCAGCAGGTAGGTGGGAGAGATCAAATGTTTGTATGTTTTCTATATACCCTGTAGTTACTGTGATGCCAAAACTGTCTATAATCTTCAACTCATTCTTCACTCCGTGATTATTGATTCTTTCAATTGTTATTTGATCACTTGTAGGATTAGGATATAGGTTTATTGAATAATTATTGGTAGATTTTTCATCCAATGAATTTTTTATCTCAGGTTTGCTGATTGATATTTTGGCTGGTTGAGATAGGCAAAAACTAGAGTTCTCTACCACAAACGAGTAATCACCATAATTCAATCCATAGATGGTTGCTGTAGTGTCATTGCCACTAAAATTCAAGTTGCCAGGCGAAATATACAATGTCCATGGCCCTTCTTTGGCTGATGGCAATCCGTTCACTGTAATTGTTGCTGTTGGCTCTTGTTGAGTGGGTTGTATCACCTTTCCTATTGTAGGTGTCGCAGGTGGTGTGGTAGATGGTTCAATGATAGCTGTTTGAGTAGTATCAGAAGTGACGCCAGAGCTGTCAGTGACTGTAAATCTATAACTTCCTTTTGGAATATTGACAAATGCAAAGTTAGATCCTGTACCTTGTATAGTAGTGTCCTTTGGGTATTGCTTGATGGTCCAAGTGCCTTGTGCTGGTAAATTGTAAAGAATGATGTGGGAATTTGGATTTTGACAGTTGGCACTAATTGCTTTGACTGTTGGGGTTGTAATGCTTTTTATTGATGTTGCTTTTGATTGAGAATATGTCCCGAATGATAAGAAAAGAGATAAAACCAATAAGCCTGTATTTTTCATGTTTGGGAAACTGTTTGTAGTGATTTTCGATTAAAGGTTGATTAGTTTCAATCGTGTTCTGACGTTAGTTTTATTTCATCTAACGCTGTGATTTTTTTCGATGCAAATATCGTATAAAAATGCATTTTATACAAATCCTTTTTTGTGATTTATTGATTCTTAACTGAAATAAGTTTGCATATTATTCTTTAACTTAATTGTGCTATTGTATTAAAATACAATTGTTTTGCTAGATTGTTTTGAACGCTAGCTTTTTAATCCCTCCGACCATTTGAGTCAGGTCATAAACAGTCGAAGGGCACAGTTGTTATTTAGTTTTTTTGTATAATAGGTAGGAATGTACTGTAGGAATAATAACCAAAATAGCTATTATCACCATAAGTCCGAAGTAAAGAATTTGATTATTCTTTACTAGAAGTGCCCATAGCATGGTTATGATTCCTCCTACCACCCAAACTCTTCCGCCAAATAGATGTGTGGATTTC
>CANIXM010000326.1 GCA_947471245.1 Paludibacteraceae bacterium
CTTGTCCAATTACTGCAAATTTAATCATACTGTTTATTTTCAATCATTTAACTAGTTTTACCTCTCCACCAATTAATACGTAGTTCTCACCTGTCTCGGGACAAATACCTTTCCCTATAGCATCAAACTGTAACTTGTGACCATTCACACTCACCCAACCTATTTGTTTGGCTGGATTTCCCACCACCAATGCAAATGGCTTAACTGGTTTAGTCACTACTGATCCTGCACCTATCAGTGCATATTCACCTATTTCATTACCACAAACCACGGTTGCATTTGCTCCAATAGAAGCACCTTTGCGAACGATTGTTTCAGCATATTCATTTTTACGATTGACATGGCTGCGTGGATTAATCACATTGGTGAAAACCATAGAAGGACCCAGAAATACATCATCCTCACAAATCACACCTGTATATACCGACACGTTGTTTTGAATCTTCACATTCCGTCCGAGAACGACCGAAGGCGAAATTACCACATTTTGCCCAATATTACAAGCGTCTCCGATAGAACAACCAGACATAATATGCGAAAAATGCCAAATTTTTGTTCCTTCACCTATCTTACAGTTCTGATCGATAACGGCTGTTTCGTGTGCAAAGTATTGACTCATTTTATCATAAATAAAAGCCCCCTAAATCTCCGCCAGCTGGCGGAGACTTTCAGAGCAGATTTGTTGTAAATAATGAAACCTTGCGTGTACAAATTATTATTTTGGACATGAATGTTTCATTTCATTTTAATTCAGCTAAATCAATGCTAGATATTTAAAAGTCAGTAAATCAATGATAACCCCAAAAAGCCTAATTATTAATTTTTAATTATTAATTTTCAAGGTATTCCATCACTGAACTTGTAATATACTCCAACTGCTCTTCATCTAGCTCTGTGTGCATGGGCAATGACATCACACATTCACTAAGACGTTCAGCAACTGGAAAATCACCTGCTTTGTATCTTGAATCCTGATATGCTTTTTGTAAATGCAATGGCACTGGATAATAAACCATCGCAGGTACACCTTTGTCTGACAAGTGTTTTATCAACCCTTCTCTATCCACCCCATTTAGTTTTAATGTGTATTGATGGAAAACGTGGCTAGATTTGGTATATCTAGTAGGTACAATCAGTTTGTCTGTTTTAGAAAATACCGCATCATAATAATCTGCTGCCTTCAATCGATTGGCACAATATTCATCCAAATGCTTCAATTTCACTTCCAATACGGCAGCTTGAATACTGTCCAAACGTGAATTTACACCTACCAAATCATGATAGTATCTCACCACCATTCCATGATTGGATATGGCTCTCATTTTGGCTGCTAACTCATCATTATTAGTAAAAATTGCTCCACCATCGCCAAAGCAACCAAGATTCTTAGATGGGAAAAACGAGGTACAACCAATATCACCCATGCATCCAGATTGCACTTGACGACCGTCAGCAAAAGTGTATTTTGAACCAATAGACTGACAGGCATCTTCTATCACAAATAGATTATGTTCTTTTGCAATGCTCATAATCCCTTCCATATCGGCATTTTGACCAAAAAGATGAACGGGCACTATGGCTTTCGTTTTGGGGGTAATTGCATTTTTTACAGATTCAAGTGAAATATTAAAGGTATCAAAATCAACATCCACCACCACAGGAACTAAACCCAACAATGCCACTACTTCTGCCGTAGCTATAAACGTAAATGTGGGAGTAATAACCTCATCACCAGGTTGTAATCCAATCGCCATCAAAGCTATTTGAAGAGCATCAGTACCATTTCCCACAGGTATCACGTGCTTTACTCCGAGGTAATTTTCTAAATCTTTTTGAAATACATTCACTTTTCCACCTTTGATAAAAGTAGTGGTGTCTATCACCTCTTGAATGCCTGCATTTACCTCTTGTTTGATTTTTTCGTATTGACTACTCAAATCTACCATTTGAATTTTCTTCATCTTCTACAAGTCCTTACAAATATATTATTAGGAATAACCAGATTGAATAAACCTGGTTTCACCTACTTACTACGAAATAAACTCCTTTTTACAAGCTATATTTAAAATACCACAATGAAAATCTAGTTCTTCTCTAATAAAAATTCAACCTCCTGTGGTAAAACACGAATGTTGGTCAGGTAAGTAGTATTATTTTTCACTTTTAGTTTCAGTTTTGTGTCATTGGATATTTTCAAGTCATTGTAATCCAGATATACTTGAATATCATTTTGATTGATACTTTTAAACTTACTTAATCCCACAAAATAACTTACATTTACAAATGCGGGAAAGGTACGAATTTTATAGTTATCTGGGCAATTAATGGAAGTGATGGGCAGCTGAATATGCTTTTCGGTGAAATGCTCAACATACAAATTTACATTTATTTTATCCACAGAGTATTTGAGGTGTGAAATTTGGAGTAGATTACACACTATTTTCATGGTGTCATTCAGCTCCTTTATATCCACTAATTCTGTATAAACGTATTTTATAGTATCAAGAATACTTTTCGGTCCAAAAACTTCAACACTATTTGGATAGATTTCTATCTTTTGACTAAGCATATATTGCGTAGCCAATTCAATTTTCGAATTGAGTAGCACTGGCTTCACAGCACTATAAAGTTTGTCAAACTGAACATAAAATGAATCAGTCCTCATATCAATAATGGTAGTGGTAGGCAACAGATATTGAGTAACTTTGGTGCGTAATAATGCACCGCTAATGAGTATATTACCATTCTTATTTAACAACTTACTCAAATCAATATTTAACGGAGTACCATTCTGTCTTGAGTATGAAAACAGCTTGAGACCTTGATCTTTGACTGTGATGGTCAATTCCGATGGTGGATTGTTTCTGATGGCAATGTCTTGAGGAATACCGACATAATGAATAGGGATAGTGATGGTGGTCTCCCTAGATTTGTCCAATGCATGCACAAACCAAAATGTAGCCGAAAGGGCAAGGAAAAACAGAAAGCTTAAAAGATCTTTAGAAATAAAGAACAGTTTAAGCTTTCTAAGGTAGAATCTGAATAATCGTTTACCGCTTTGTTCAGACATAATTTTTTATTACTTAGCTTCTGGTGTGCTGGCGTCAGCAGCTGAAACAAAAACAGAGTTTTTATCAACTTTAATACGCACATTATCAGCTATTTCTACAGTTACAGTAGCGTCTTTGATGTCTTTCACTTTAC
>CANIXM010000327.1 GCA_947471245.1 Paludibacteraceae bacterium
ATTCTCTTCCTTATCTTTCATCTCACCAGTCACATATCTGATGGTCACATATCCTCGTTCGGATTTGGCGTCACCATTGGGGTGAATGGAGATAGCCATGGCTTGCTTGTAACCGATGTTCATTTTCTTATACACGGGAGCCAATTCAAATTTGACTTGATCTGGTGTCATCAGACCCATACCTACCCAGATATTAGAGGGTACCCACTGGTAATTACTATTAGGACTAATCACTTCAACTTCGTGATCTTTTCCCAATTTCCTTTTTGCAATTAAAGCCGAAGTATGTCCTGATATTCCAGCTCCTAAAATTAATACTTTTGCCATAGGATATGTGTTTAGTTAATACTTATGTGTCAATTATTTTAGATTCAATTAGCCTTAATTGCAAGTTTTTATTGAAAATATATATTTTATTAACAGGTGATTTCACAAATATATGGTTTTAATCTAATGGTAGGATATATATATTAATTTTTTTACTTTGAAAAATGAATTTTAAAGGAACAGGAATAGATAATAGTTTGATTATAAAACAAATACTGCTATTTATATTTGAGGCATTTCACGTAAATTCAACATGAACACATTTTTTCAACCTGCTAAATAATCAGAGCAATGAAAACGAATAACAGGTGAAATCAGTCCATTTTGAATAGGCCAGATTTTTGTGTACTTTTGTCCGTTCGAGGCTTGAATATTCGGCATTGTAAACTTTATGTAATGTAGTTCTGTTATTTTGGGTACAGAGAAAGTAGTTGTCTTTATTCTTTCATCAATACAGACCTAAATATGGCATACATCATCAAAGTTCATGGACGAAATGAGGCTACTGAGAAAATCATGAGTCAGATACTTCAGTTGGCTGAGCAGCATGACTTTATTGATGCTTTCAGCGAAGAACATAGTGAGGTAGGAGAAGTCAACGAAATAGATGAACGACTGGATTATTTGGCGAAAAACAATATTGAGCAACTAAAGAAACTTGCAAAATGCGAATTAATCCGCCGAAAAATGAGTTACAAACGCATTACCAAATTTCCGCCATCTTCGGCATATACCGATTTAGCCACAAGGGCTAGCTTGTTTTCAATTGATAATAATGAACACCAATAACACATGAGTTACATCCCTCACACTCCCAATACACTTGGACTTATACAGCTCAACAACATTGATTTAAAGGAATTAGTACCCTATATCGACTGGACGTTTTTCTTTATGGCATGGCGCCTAACTGGCAAGTTTGAAGATATAGCCACTGCCGCACACTGCGATGGTTGTAAGGTCACTTGGTTGCAAAAATACTCGTTGGAAGATAGACCCAAAGCCGAAGAAGCACTCAAACTATACAAAGATGCGTCAGAAATGCTTTTGACTTTTTACAACGAAAAAGTGCTCACTGTGAATGCCAGTTTTGGGATGTTCAATGCCTTTGCTAAAGACGACGACATCTACATCAAGGACAACGACCAGACCATCGTCATACCAACACTCCGCCAGCAACATCATTCTACAGATGGGTTTTGCTATGCGTTGGCCGACTTTGTGGCTCCTGCCGATGATTATGTGGGAGCATTTGTTACCACGGTGATAGGCGGTGAGGCGTTTGCTGAGAAATTCGAAAAAAAGGATGATATTTACCAGTCCATTTTGGTCAAAACACTCTGTGACCGCATAGCCGAAGCTGTGGCTGAATGGTTGCACTTCAAGGTGAGGAAAGAATACTGGGGGTATGCGGCTGATGAAAATCTTAGCATTAGCGACATGCTCAAGACCCGATTTAGTGGCATTCGTCCAGCAGTGGGTTATCCGTCCTTGCCCGACCAGTCCATTATATTCACCCTTGCACCTTTATTGAAATTTGAGAGCATAGGCGTGGAGCTAACTGAAAATGGCGCCATGTACCCCAATGCATCGGTATGTGGACTGTATTTTGCCCATCCACAGTCTAAGTATTTTATGGTTGGAAAAATAGATCAAACACAGCTAGAAAGCTATGCCAGCAGGCGCGGTAAGACTCCAGAGCAAATCCGCAAATGGATGGCTGCGAATGTGTAAAAGCTCATCGATATAACCCAGCTAAAATACTCCGAAGGAGTCAACCATTAACAAAGGGCAATCCACAAGGGATTGTATTCTTAGTTCTGACCACACCCAAACCTAATAGAGCCTTTAAATCAAATTGGTTTTACAATTTCTATTCGCATTCCTAAAGCAGCAATTAGACGATAGAAAGCACCCACACTGGGCGAAATAGACCCATTTTCGATGCGCGAAATATATGATTTGGTAGTTCCAGTGCGGAGGGCAAGTTCCGATTGTGTTACTTTTGCTTCCTTTCTTGCCTGATGTAAAACTAACCCAGAATAAAAATCATACGCATTTTGCTCAAATTCAGATCGTTGAACTGTTCCTTCTAATCCATATTTCTTGTCTAGAACTTCGCTATAGTTCTTTATTTTGTTGTCGTTTGTATTCATAGTACAAAGCTAGAATAAGTTTAATTATATTGAAACTTTTTTGCGAGAGAAAACCGTTATTTTTTAAAAAATAAAAAACCCAGACAATTGGTGTAATTCAAAAGTCTGGGTTTTACATCAGTTTATAAGCTGTTATTCAGCAGAAAATTTATACACACACCACTCGTCGTATTTTTGTCCGGGACGAAGCAGTGAGCTTGGGAAATGTGCTACATTTGGCGAGTTCGGGAAACCTTGAGTCTCTAGGCAGATAGCATACTGACGGTCATAGATTTTTCCTTCTTTTGCCACTTGATTTTCTATCCAGTTGCCAGTGTAGATTTGTAGTCCTGGTTGCGTAGTGAGTACTTCCATTTTGCGTCCAGAAACTGGCTCGTAGATGTATCCAGCCAATGCTAAATCACCTGCTTGATCCTTGCGGATGCACCAGTTGTTGTCCATTCCCCATCCTGGCACATATACTTCGTGATCCACACGTTCGTCTATCACAGTAGGTTTGCGGAAATCAAAAGGCGTACCTTCTACTGGACGAATCTCACCTGTCAAAGCAAATGACTCATCAAGCACGGTGTAATAATCGGCATTGATTTGTAGTTGGTGGTCACGAATGGTGCCATTGCCATGTCCTTTGAGGTTGAAGTAGGCGTGCTGAGTCAGACCCACGATGGTGGCTTTGTCAGTTGTAGCCTCGTAATGCACTTTAAACTCATTG
>CANIXM010000328.1 GCA_947471245.1 Paludibacteraceae bacterium
CACATAATCTTCTGCATCATGAGGCACATCATAATTGATAACCAACGAAATATCATCAATGTCAATTCCCCTTGACACAATATCTGTTGCAACCAAAATATTCACCCTGCTATTCTTAAATTCATGCATCACCTTCTCACGTTGAGATTGATCCAAATCGGAATGCATTTCGTCCACCTTGAGACCCATCTGGCGAAGCGTCTTAGTTATTTCCTTTACTTTCAACTTTGAACCTGAGAATAGGATTACTTTATTGGGCTCTTCGGATGAAAAAAGATGCTTTACAATGTTCGGCTTTTGAAATTCATGACAGATGTAAGCCGTCTGCATGATACTTTCTGGAGGACGAGAAATGGCTATTTTTACTTCAGCTGGATTATTGAGAATGGTCTTAGCTAGTTGACGAATCTTAGGTGGCATGGTAGCCGAAAACATGATGGTCTGTCTGTCTTTTGGCAAACGATTGACCACCTGCATAATATCATCAAAGAAACCCATGTCCAACATCCTATCAGCCTCATCGAGGATAAAATACTTCACTTGTGAAAAGTCGATTTCATACAGATTAATGTGCGAAAGCAAACGACCAGGAGTAGCAATTACCACGTCGGCGCCTTTTTGAAGACCACGGCGCTGCACATCCCATGCTTGAGCATCGTTACCACCATAGACAGCCACTGACGAAAATGGTGAGAAATACGAAAAACCCTCCATCTGCTGATCTATCTGTTGCGCCAACTCACGGGTAGGCGCCATGATAATAGCATTTACAGCGTGTTCGGCATGAGGTTCAGATTGCAGATTGTGTAATAATGGAAGGATAAATGCTGCAGTCTTGCCCGTACCTGTCTGAGCACAAGCTATCACATCTCGTTTTGCCAAAATCACAGGTATAGTTTCAGCCTGTACTGGAGTAGCTTCTTGAAAATTCATGGCTCGCAAGCCTTCTAATACACTCTCACAAAGCGGAAGTTCTTCAAATCTCATTGATATCATTTTTATATATCCGCAAAGATACTCATTTTCAAGTTTGCCTACACTTTAAATGAACATATAATAAAAAAAACTGCCAATAACCTTAGAGTCATTGGCAGTAAAAAAGTTTCAGTCGATTCAATACCCAGGATTATCTTCATAGAGTCCGCCTGCAGGCATGGTGGCTTGGACTGGCAGAGGAAACAACAGCCATTTGGTATCCGAGGTGCTGATATTCGGGAACTCCTCAGAGGCGTATTCAAGATATCGGCTCACTCCATTAGCATTTTTAAATCGAATCATATCCATTCGCCTCCATCCTTCCCAATACAGCTCACGACCACGCTCAGCGAATAGGAAATCTCTAAAAATCTGTTTATTTGTTGTAGCCAAAGCCATACTAGCACCCATAACAGAATCACCAGTCTCCACATTTAGAAAGTTCTTACCATCAGTAGTACCACTTCTATCTGTAACAAGTTTGAGATATTGCTTAGCTTTGGCAGTTGGCCCATTTAGTTCATTTTCTATCTCAGCTGCGCTAAGCAAAACATCTGCATATCTAAATGCTGGCATACAATACTGCCCTTTGGAACTTCTTTCCTTAGATATTAACCATTTTACAGCTATCGCTCCAAAGTTAAATAATGAACTATAATCATACCGAGTCACCCATCCATCCGACTGGTCATGATACTTCTCAGCGATAGTATACAATCGTGCATCTTTAGGTGTGCCTGTGGCAACACCAGTTTGGTCATAATTGTAATAAAACCTCCAAGGCATAGCATACCCACTCCAACCCGTTGGATCAGTCGTAATTCCACAAATGGAGTCACACCTCTGTGGCAAATTAGTTTTAATATGAAAACCATACTGTTCTTCACCCCACATAAATGCAGGTATCTTTTTTCTTCCATAAGTTGCGGCCCATATCACCTCATTGTTTCCATTAGTAACACCCGTACTATCTATATCAGAAAAAACCTTACTATACACTGGATTCAAACTATAGGCACCTTCATTAATCACTTCATCACAATATACTTTAGCACTATCCCAATACTCTGCTTTTCCGGTTGCTGAGGCTCTGTTCATATAATGCTTCATCAGCAACATACGATTCATGTTTTTATTTACATGTCCCCAATATGGAGAATTGAGATGCGTCGTATTTTCAAGTTCTGGCATTGCAACTTTAAAATCTGACACCATCGCATTGAGGTATTTCTGTGTATAGTTAGCATCATTAGCTGGTCGGTAAGAATAGTTATTCAAACTGAGTTTAGCAGGATCTAGCTGCACATCAACTGCTCCAAACCAATCGTATAACAAAAACATGAACCATCCTCTCAAACAATGAAACTCGGCAATCGCCCTCTTTTTGACACCAATACTGGTCACATCATCTGCTGTCTTAAAAGGTTTGTTTTGCAACCAGACCAATTGATTTTGTAGAGAATATAAATATCCCGTAATCTGTGCTACCACTTTGGTCCTTTGATACAAACCACTATACATATATCTTGATTCATTTTTACCCCATCCAAACTTAAACCACAAAGGCATCCAAGTATCAATCCTCTCATCAGTTGTAGCCGATGAAATCTGACTCCAGCCATTCATACAACAATAAACCGACCATAATTTTTTTTGTGATCTATCTGAATCTTGAAAATTTGGCAATCCCCATCCAATTGAAAAATTCGCATTGACAAGATTTAAATACTCCTCTATGTCAGCATCAGTCTGTGGAGTAAATTTAAATTTGACTTCTTTTGAAGAGTTTGGGAAATCAAATCCAATAGTGCTTAGATAAAACACACTAGAATATCCTGTATAAAGAATACTATCCCCATTTTCATAATTTAAAGCGACAGCATTAGTTGGTACTTTTCGAGGCGCAAGCATGGGGGAGCCAATATTACTTTCTAAGATAAAACTAGGCTCATGTACTGAAGCATTGTCACTGATAACTTTTGAGGTATAATTACCGCCTTTGCTAGACACGTTTATCAAACATGCTCCCTTAGGAAGTTTCATTCTAATGGTATTAATTCCTACCTCTAGTTCTGAATTCATGCCACCAAGCAAAGTACCATCAAGTGAAAAAGCCTGAATTTTCGTATTGCCACTCGTTGTTAAATGAAAACTAAGTAACGCATCATCTATAATTGGATTCGGAATGATA
>CANIXM010000329.1 GCA_947471245.1 Paludibacteraceae bacterium
CAGTCCTGTGATGTCCCAATAGGAGAACCATTCGATGCCTGCGTCATACAATGCTTGTTTAACGTCTTCGAATTTCACTTTGCGAATGATAGCTTCAATTTTTTTCATTGCTTGAAATGTTTAGGATTATTAATGTGAATTGTTTTTAGTTTTTATCTTGATGCAAAGATATATCTTTGACTGGTTTTATGCAAGCAAAATGATTGAAAAAATTAAAAAAAAACTACAAATATGTATTAATTGGCGATATATTACTACAATAATGTATGTAATATTAATTTATATTTGGCAAAATGTGATGAATTGTATTTTGTCGTAATGTGTTTTGTGGCTGTTAATTTGTTGCATTTATGTTTAAAATGTGGAAAAAGTGCGATAAATTGATAATTTCGGAACGCATGAAAATCATAAGTGTTTAAAAAAAAATAGCAGGCCATTTCTCACGAAAGGACCTGCTACGAACAATAAAACTAGTATTACACGGCTATTTCAAGCTATTCACCGTGTGGGATACATATACATGCGATGTATATGTTTTTTTTTGACAATGTATTATTGTTTAGGCTTATGAAGTGTTCTTTTGATAGTTCTAGTTTGAAGTATTCGATAAAGTAAAAAATATCCAACCATGCCCGAAAGTAAGGAGCCGAGCATTACACCTAGTTTGGCTTGATTCAAAAACAAACTTCCAGATGTATAAGATAACCCAGCTAGAAAAAGAGCAACAGTAAAACCTATTCCTCCTAAAATTGATAGACCTGACAGATTCTTCCAAGTCATGCCTGTTGGCATGGGTGAAATTTTTAATTGTACAGCCAGCCATGTGAATGAAAATATGCCAGCAAATTTTCCTACAAATAATCCAAGTATTACTGCTACTGTCACTCCTGAGAGTGTTTCTGGATTAGAAAGGTCAACTCTCACACCAGCATTGGCAAATGCAAAAACTGGCATGATGATGAAATTGATAAATGAATGTAAGTTGCTCTCAAAGTCTTGTAGTGGGCTCACTGCATGGTCCGAGGCAATGTCAATGTTGGTTAAGTGCTCTATTTGTTGATTACTTAATATAATGTCGCTGTTGGTGTTGCCGTTTTCAGTTTGCTTTATTGCACTCAGCTCTGTTTCTATTCGTTTGGTAAAAATGCTCAGATTGAGATGAGGACGGGCGGGTATTGTGAATGCAACCAGTACGCCAGCGATGGTGGGGTGTATGCCAGCTTGCAAGAAACAATACCAGATAATTAATCCAATGCTAGTAAAGAATAATTTGCTGTTCACATGTAGCCTATTGCCTAGTAGAAGTAAAGCAAAGAAAGCAAATGAAACCAACAGGTAGATGAAAGAAGTGCTGGTGAAGTGGCTAAAGAAAATTGCAATTACTGCTATGCCTCCAATGTCATCCACAATGGCGAGTGCTAGTAAAAATATTTTAAGGCTCAGTGGTACTTTTTTGCCCAGTAAGCTCAGTACTCCCACCGAAAATGCAATGTCTGTAGCCATCGGAATTGCAATTCCTCTCAATGCTTCAGGAGTGAAGCCCTGAATTTTTCCATAAGTAAAAAAAATGACTACTGGAAGTATCATGCCACCACATGCTGCAATGATAGGTAGTAATGCTTGCCTGAATGAAGATAGTTCGCCTACCAGTATTTCGCGCTTAATTTCTAATCCTACGGCAAAAAAGAAAATGGTCATCAATGCATCATTGATAAATTGTAGAAGCGTAAACGAATGCCCGTTGTGATTAAAAAAGTTGAAATGTTCGGTGCCTAGATAGATGTTGGTTTTAAGGATGGAGTCATACCATTCGTATAGTGGGGAGTTGGATAGGATAATGGCCGTCAGTGCAACCACCAGTAGAAGCACTCCTGGGTTGATGCGTTCTTCAAGCTGTCCAAAAATGCTATGAAGTTTGATAAGTTTTGGATTTGTGTACTTTGAGCTCATGATAGTAATTTGTAAATTTTTACTCTAGTTTTTTTTAGTAGCTTCGAAAGATTTTGGTAACTATCTATTTGTATGAGTAGATTGATAACTTAGATTTTGAATCTCAATGGTTTTACTTTCTCATCTAATTGCACAAAGTTCGCTTTTTTTTTGAATTCGATTGTAGGTTTTAGTTGGAGTTTTAATGATTTTAATACCTATTGGCATTATTGTTTTTTTTACTAAGACTAAAAACATAGGCTATTTCACAGAAATAGCCTATGTTGAGTATAAGAAGTTGAATGTTTGGTGTTTTATCTAGAAAGTGGAGTCTCAGCATTTTTGTCCATTTTCATGCCTGAATAGCCTAATGCGCCCATTTCTGGGATGTCAAGACCAGCAAGTTCTTGGTTAGCAGGTACTCGGTTGCCAACTGTGATGTCAATTACTTTAAATACGATGTATCCAATGATGCCAACGTAGATGATATTTGCCCCTACACCAATAAGTTGTGCCCATAATTGTGATGCATCACCATACAATAAGCCTGTTACATTTCCTTTGATGCCGTTCAGTCCATCGCCGTAAGTGCCATCGGCAAATAAACCTACTGCAATTACTCCAAAAGCCCCATTTACACCATGTACAGCTACAGCACCTACAGGATCATCTATCTTTAGTTTGTTCTCTATAAAAAATGATGCCTCAATTACTAGTATGCCAGCTAGAATTCCAATTACTGCCGCCATTTGTGGAGTTACGAAGGCACAAGGTGCTGTGATTGCTACTAGTCCAGCCAACATGCCGTTGCACATCATGCTGACATCAGGTTTCTTTGTTTTAAATAGCCACATATAAGCGGTTGCGGTCAATGCGCCTGTGGCCGATGCAAGCATGGTGTTGACTGCCACTACGGCTAGTCTGAAGTCACCACCCGCAAGCGTAGATCCGGCATTAAACCCAAACCAACCAAATGCTAAGACAAATGTACCT
Organism: Paludibacteraceae bacterium; assembly: GCA_947471245.1. Classification (GTDB taxonomy): domain Bacteria; phylum Bacteroidota; class Bacteroidia; order Bacteroidales; family Paludibacteraceae; genus Paludibacter. The sequence continues at coordinate 2,923 of CANIXM010000329.1, forward strand.
AATACTGCGAACGGCAAGTTGTGCCCAGGAATTGCATTGGAAGAGCCATCTTTGTTGTATTTTCCTAGACGTGGTCCAATCATTTTTGCTCCCACAAGTGCCAATACACCACCTGTAAGGTGTACTACCGATGAACCAGCAAAGTCAACCACACCATGTCCTAAGCCAAACATATTACCTAGTTGAGATAGCCATCCGCCGCCCCACACCCAGTTGCCAAATAC
>CANIXM010000330.1 GCA_947471245.1 Paludibacteraceae bacterium
GAAATCTAAGAATTTTATTTGTTTCTTACTGTTTTGTTGGTTAAAGCAATATGATAAGCCTGATCATAATGCTGAATAAAGTGCTTCCATAATGCTTTTTCGGCAATTATTGAGGCATTTTTTCTCAAATTTTTTATTTCGGTGGCATTCATCTTTTGAAACTTCAACATCATGTTGGCAATGCTTTCTGACACTTCTGAGGAGTTGAAATCAGATCGATGTATTACTCCCACCCCATTCTCAATATCTTGAGGTTCATGTGACACCCACTGTCCGAATCCAGACAAATCAGTGGTGATGGTAGGTACAGCAAATGCAACACTTTCTAGCGGTGTGTATCCCCATGGTTCGTAATAAGATGCAAAAACAGACAAGTCCATTCCTATCAGCAATTCATAATAGGACATATTGAAAATACCATCAGCCCCATTGAGATAAGAAGGCACAAAAATTACTTTTATTTTATCCTCTTCATAATTATTAAAACCATGCCACCTGAGTGCCGACATCACATTGTCATGCTCATAATCATAGAGCTCATGCGTGGTGAATTTATTCCAAGAATTGAGTTGTCGGTCAGCTTTTTCTAAAACTTTTGCCAAATCTTTTCTCATCCCCGAAATGTGAGCTGGAACCATTATAAAAACTACGATTTCTCGTTTTAACTCAGTGTTCTGAGAAAGAATTTTCAATCCATCAATAAATGTATCAATGCCTTTGTTTTTATACTCATACCGTCCAGCTGTACATACAAACAAGGGATTAGCAGTCAGATTATAGTCAAGCAACACTTCTGCCACATTACGCAACACAGACCTTGCAGCCTCTCTGCCAGCGGTAAATGCCTTTCCTTTGGGCACAAAATCATCCTCAAATCCATTAGGTGTAATCACATGAGGTTTGATTTCGAGCAATTGCTCAGATTCGACACCTGTAATTTCACTTACAGTAGTAAAACAATCCACAGCGTGTGCACCTTCTCTTTCGGTAGAATGCTTTGCCACCATGTTCAGCTCTTGTGCCATTTGATTGCCACTATAGCCTTTTAAATAATCATAAAGTGGTTTCTTATTACCTGCAATAGAACGACCAATGGATGTGGCATGAGTCGTAAAAATAGTAGCAATGGATGGCACATGAGATTTGATAAAAAATGCACCAAAAGTGGTCATCCATTCATTGAAATGAGCCACAATTTGATGCTTAGCTGTAAGTTTAAAAAACTTATAATAACTCTCTATGATAAGACCGGTGGAATACCCGAACATGGATGCTTCGTCGTAATCGCCATAAGCATAAAGCGACTCTACACCTTCTTGTTTCCATATTTCTCCATATATTTCATTTTTCTTGGACATAAGTGGGCTAAAATCAACCAATACTGCTAATGGCATGCCGGGAATGGTCCAGCGTCCTACCTTTATCTTTAACGAATAGGTGTCTAAGACATATTTTTTCCACCCATCAAGCAAATCTAACGATTCTTTGAAGTAGGGATTTACATTGTCTTTCCAAACATCTGGACCTATAAAAATCAACTTATCTTGAAGTCGTTCTTGAAGTGTAGCCGCCCTAGTAGAAAGCACGGTGTAAATACCGCCGACCATGTTACACACCTCCCAACTAGTTTCGAAAACGTAATCTGGTTTTAGATTTTGTTGCATTGTAGTATAATTTTATATATTGCAAAGATAACATTTGTTTTCATTCCAAAAAGTTTCAAGAAACAATTTTGCCTTTCAACAACAGATAATTACGCATAACTACCTATATTTATGCATATTAACTAACACAACAAACTTAATAAAAAATTTTCAAAACTCTGGTAATTTTTAAAATATCAACAAATACAATCCAACTTATCAAACTTATCACTACCTCATTACAGGCGAAAAACACCCACTTAATGACAAAGCAAATGTGAAAAAATCTAAAATTTCACCCTTGCAATTATATTCACACAAAATTAATATATCATTCATAAACAGAAATATACACCCTGTAACTGACCAACAAATGATATATACATTCCTGCATACAATTACACATTTTATGACAAATAGTTATCAGTGAAGTCAAATTTTATAGTACCTTTGTATCGTTTTTTCTCAAACCAAACTAAATATTGACAATAAACATGAGCAGTTTATCACTTTTTCTCGTCGTTCTATTAACTGGAATTACACTGGTGATTGCCGGATTAGGGATGGCATTACTATTGGCACCTAAATCATTTAATCTTCAAAAAGGTGAGCCTTATGAGTGTGGAATCCCAACTAAAGGAACTTCATGGATGCAATTCAAAGTAGGTTACTACTTATATGCTATTTTGTACTTGATGTTCGATGTGGAAGCCATTTTCTTATTCCCTTGGGCCACTATAGTTAGAGATTTGGGCGTTCAAGGTTTATACAGCATATTATTTTTCATTGTAATCCTTGCATTGGGATTGGCTTATGCATGGAAGAAAGGAGTACTAAAATGGAATTAAAAAATATCAATATCAAGGGAATTCCCACCTCAGAATTTAGAGATAACGAATACCTAGAAAACTACATCAAAGAGCTTGAGGCCAATGGTGTAAATGTATTAGTAAGTAAATTGGATGATTTAATCAATTGGGGACGCTCCAATTCGATTTGGCCGTTGATTTATGCTACCAGCTGTTGTGGTATTGAATTCATGTCCACTGCAGCGGCTCACCATGACATTGCCCGTTTCGGCATGGAGGTGACACGTAACAGTCCGCGTCAAGCCGACTTGATGATCGTTGCAGGAACAATGGTACACAAAATGGCGCCACTAATCAAACGCGTGTATGACCAAATGGCGGAACCTAAATATGTAATTGCAATGGGTGCATGTGCCATTTCGGGTGGTCCATTTGTCAATTCCTATCACGTAGTAAAAGGTGTAGATCAAATCATCCCCGTTGATGTTTACATACCAGGCTGTCCACCACGCCCAGAGTCTTTGTTTTACGGGCTTATGCAATTACAACGCAAAATAAAAGTGGAGCAATTCCTTGGACATAAACAAAGGTAAGTCGTTTCATAAGTTTTAGTTTTGAGAATGCGATTATATTATACATTCGAAATTCCACTAAAATTTATACCACTTTAAAAGAGTCAA
>CANIXM010000331.1 GCA_947471245.1 Paludibacteraceae bacterium
ATTAATTGGATGAAGCTAAGTATAATCACAATAAATTATAATAATCTATCTGGTTTAATCAAGACTGTAACAAGTGTACTGAGTCAAAAATCAATTGATTTTGAATACATTATTGTTGATGGAGCCAGTACTGATGGGAGTGTGGACTTTATTCGTACCTTTGATAATACTGATAAACATTTTAGCTTCAAGTACGTATCGGAATCAGATACGGGCATTTACAATGCAATGAATAAGGGTTTAAGTTTTGCGAATGGTGAGTATGTTCACTTTTTGAACTCAGGTGATTGGTTGGTGGATGAGAATGTCGTCGTTAATATGTTGAGTGAACTTGATTTGTTGATACAAAATGCAAACCAACCTGATGTTTTTGTCGGAAATAAAATTTCAATCCGTCCCAATGGAAAAATATTTAAAAGAAAAAATTATAATTTTACTGTATCTGCATATACTTTTTATAGATCAACCATAGATCATACATCTGCTTATATTAGAAAGTCAATGTTCGACCTCGTTGGGAATTATGATGAGAGTTTCAAAATCGTTTCGGACTGGAAGTGGTATTTGGAAGCACTTATCAAATACAATGCAATATTTCGGTTTTCAGATATATATGTATCTTACTTTGATACTACTGGAATAAGTAGCATCAATTTGGCTTTAGATAAAGAAGAACGCAGGAAGGTGTTAGAAGAGGTGTTTCACCCAACGATATTGTCTGATTATGACCGTTATACTGAAGCCATAGACCAGCATGATCGTTTGAGACGATATCCATTCATCTATTTTATTTTTTACTTTTTTGAAAGAGTCCTTTTTAAAGTTGAAAAGTGGAATGTGAAGTATTTTGGATGGAAGAAATTATAATTTTAAAACAACACATACTTAGATTATGTACAGTTTTTAACCACTAAAAGCTTTTATGGATTTTACCCTTAGTACTTATCGTCTTCTTCTAACTTCACTACTCAATGCTGGTTATTCAACCTATACCTTCCAAGAATGGTGTGAAGGTAAAGCTCAAGGTCGGTATGTAATTCTACGTCATGATGTGGACTTAAAGGCAAAACAATCATTAGCTACAGCAAAGATTGAAGCCTCGTTAGGCATAAAATCAAGCTATTATTTTAGAGTTGTTCCGCAAAGCAATCAGCCTGAAATAATTAAAGCTATTGCTGATTTAGGACATGAGATTGGTTATCACTATGAAGATTTGTCCATTTTTAAAGGAGATTGCGCAAAGGCTTTGCAACATTTTGAAACTCAATTGTGCTATTTTAGACAATTTTATCCTGTCAAAACGATTTGCATGCATGGAAGTCCCTCTTCCAAATGGGACAATAAAGATCTCTGGAAATCTAATGATTACAGAGATTATGGCATAATAGGTGAGCCTTATTTTGATTTGTTGAATAATCGTCATATCGCCCCAAAGGTGCTTTACCTAACAGATACTGCACGCATGTGGGATGGTGAACGTTATAGTGTGAGAGATAAGGTCTTAGATAATCAAATTGAAATTTCTCATCAAGGTAAACCCATTCATACCACTTTTGAATTAATAGATTGGTTGGGCACGCATCCCGACCAAGAAGTGATAATGATTACTACGCATCCACAACGATGGACAGATAATATAGTGGAGTGGTATCAAGAGCTTATCCTTCAATGGCCAAAAAATTTAGTAAAAAAAATGATTTTTGTTAAGAATTCTTGACAATGTATCCATGTAAATCATGTAAATTTACGTGTTGATTGGTTCTCGTCCAATCATTGCTTTTTATTGCCAGCCAAATTGCACGTTTCATGAAGTTACTTTACAGACCTTCCCGAATTTTTGTAATCGTCGATATCTTACTTTTGATATTGAGTTTGTATGTAGTGTTGGATTGGTTTCCACTCACCACTAACAGACCTTTTGACAAATACTCATTGCCTTCAATATGTTACCTGCTAACTTGGTTGCTTTGCTCTTATCTTCTTCAACGATACAAACCATTAAGCAAGCAAAAGTACTTCCGCACTTCTTTCAGTCTCTTTTATACCACCATTTTTATTTATACATTTTATCGCTTTCTTATTTATTTGTTTTTTGTAAAGTTTTCTGAAAATGTGTTGCTGTCAATAACATTAGGCGCTTTTTTCCTGAACTACCTATTTATATCCATTTATTTTGCATATAGATATGCTGTTGAGTATCAAGACTTAACTCAAGTGGTAGAATCGAGAGTGAATGCAATAGCTCGCGATGGTTCTCAAATTTGTGATGCTGATTTAATCGAATTACATGATACAATCTCAGCACATAGTGGTAATAAAGTTTTGGATTTTTTGCAACAAGTCTGTGATTTGAGGAATTCCAATACCTTTGTTTGTGCCACAACTGATTCTGAGGTGTTACGTTTTCAGCCACATTATCAGTACAATACCATTGTTCAATTGGAGCGATTAAACAACATACATGGAATACTCAAACTCTTTAGTTTGGTAAACAATAAACTGCCTGATGATGGTGTGTTTATTTGTTGTTATGAGTCGAAAAGTACTTACAAACGAGAGATACTGGGTCGTTACTTTGGTGGTTTAAACTATATCGTATATTCGTTCGATTTTGTTTTAAATAGAATTTTTCCAAAGATATTTATCACTAGAGATTTGTATTATATCATTACCAAAGGGAAGAAGAGAATTTTGTCAAAAGCAGAAGTCATTGGGAGGTTGTATTGTGCTGGTTTTAAACTAGAACAAGAAAGAAAGGTGGGTGAGCTTACCTATTTAGTAGCTCGGCGTTACAAGCAACCTGATTTAAACCTTAATAGATCTTATGGGCCACTTATTAGATTGCGCAGGAGTGGGAAAGGAGGTGAATCATTTGTGGTGTATAAATTTAGAACGATGCATCCTTATTCTGAGTTTTTACAAGCCTATATTTATGAAAAGCACAGTCTGCAAGAAGGTGGGAAATTCAACAAAGATATTCGCATCACTACCATTGGGCGATTTCTCAGAAGATACTGGTTGGATGAGTTGCCGATGTTTTACAACTTATTAAAAGGTGATATGAAATTGGTGGGTGTAAGACCATTAAGTGCACATTATCTTAGTTTGTATAGCGATGAATTG
>CANIXM010000332.1 GCA_947471245.1 Paludibacteraceae bacterium
GATGTTGACTACCTGAAATACGACTGGTGCAATACCGACAAAAAACATGCAGAAACAGCCTATTCCACCATGCGTGACGCCATCAAAGAAGCTGGCAGACCGATGGTATTCAGCATCTGCGAATGGGGACTGAACAAACCGTGGGTATGGGGCAAAGAAGTCGGGCACCTGTGGAGAGTTACAGGCGACATTGCTAACTGTTGGAACTGTTCTTACACATTTCGCAAACTTTCAACTCATGGCATTCTTCCGTTATTAAACATTAGAAAGCATGACAATCTACGAAAATACTCAGGTCCAGGCCATTGGAACGACTATGATATGCTAGAAGTAGGGAACGGGATGTCTGATGCTCAAAACAGAAGTCACTTTGCAATCTGGTGCATGCTCTCATCACCACTCATATTGGGAAATGACCTTAGTAAAATGCAATGGGAAACAATCAACATCCTAACTAACAAAGAATTAATAGACATCAACAAAGACTCACTTGCAATAGAATGTTTCAAATACAAAACACTGTGGAATATTGATATATGGGCTCGCCCACTAAAAAACAATGCATGGGCTATCTGTTTTGTAAACAAAAATGGATTTAAAATCAAACTTCAATACAACTGGGCGAAACACATCATTGAAGACGAAATCTTCAATAAGAAACTCGACTGTAGCCATGAGGTTTATACCCTGAGAGATCTGTATGCTCACAAAGAGATTGGTACAACTGAAACTACACTCGACAAAGAGATAGGGAAGCATGATGTGCTGATGTTGAAATTGACGAAAAAGGAAAAATAAAATATCAATGTTAGGCTTTTTCGAAGGTCTTCGGCATGTAGTCGCATCTGATTGTCAGTTTTATAGATTTTGTCACAATACAATTGCGATTATCAAATGGGTTAAAAAAAAGAATCAAACTCAACAGTCTTTATAATTCCCCAATTTCAAAACAAAACCTAGAAACTAACCCTAACAAATCCAATGAAATTAATTACTACCTTCACCTTCACTTTACTATTGATCGCATCTACATCTGTTTCTGCAAAAAGGTATTACATAAATCCTTTAGGAAATGACACTGTAAATAATGGATTGAGTATTAGCAGCGCTTGGAAATCGGCAAATGCTATAAAAACTAGAACAATTCAAGCAGGTGATACTATTGCTTTTGAAGGAGGACAAAGTTTTGTGGGTTCTATCACCTTAGATTCTACAGACAGGGGCACAGATTCTAATCCCATAGTCATAACAACCTACGGAACAGGTAAAGCCACTATCAACAGCGACACCCTTGGTGGATTCTTTGCTCACAATATTGGTGGAATTACATTAGAAAATATTGAGTTCATAGGATGTGGAAGCAGCAAAAGCAAACATACTGCAATTGCATTTTACATAGACTCAGCACTATTTAAATATCCAGCAGTCAAAGTTAATAATGTAATAGTACACGGTTACAAAGAAGCAATCACTTTTGGGAATTGGGAAAAAAATTATAATGGATATAAGAAAATCACATTGACCAACTCAAAAGCCTATGAGTGTACAAAAGGAATTACTGTTTTCGACCAAGGTTCCACATCGATTGTTGCTTATGCTCATGATGAGGTGCAAATTGCCAATTGTGAAGTATATAAGATTAATAGTTCAGGAATCGTTGTCAGTGGCACTGCAAAAGGACTAATAGAGTACTGCTACGTGCACGATTGTTCTGGTAAAGAAGGTCTTTGTATATGGGTTTACAATGCATCAAATATTACCATACAACATTGCATTGCTGCCAATTTTAAATCATCTGGAACAGATGGAGGAGCTTTTGATCTTGATGGTGGCTCAGTCAATTGTGTTATTCAATATTGTTACTCGTATAACAACGATGGTGTAGCGGCTATGATATGCGACTATCCTAAGTGCAGACCAACATATAATAACGTAATTCGTTTTTGCATTTCAGAGAATGACTGTAGAAAAGAAGTGGTACAAATTGCTTACGGATTTCTTAACTGGGGAACTGGCATTAAAGATTCTTATGTTTATAACAACACTGTTTACCTAACTCAACCCACCACTTCAAAATACAATAGGGCGGCACTAGGTTATAGCCGCACTGGAGGTGGTTACGCTACAGCACCTGTCTCCAATTGTAAAATCTTAAATAATATTGCCTACATATCTGGTTCTAACCTTTCATTTGTAAACAATGGGTATAATAAAGGAGCATCCTATGTGGAATACTTAGGCAACTGTTACCATACTGAAAATACGGGTGATTTTAGAGATGGCGGAGTAGTCTATCCAAGTTTGGATGCATGGAGAACCGCTAAAACTGATCAAGAAAAAAACCTTGATGGAAAGAGTGGATTCAAGCTTGATCCACTATTCGTAAAACCTGGTGGTGCTGGGCAAATGACAGATCCAACCAAACTTAGTGAAATGACAGCATACTTACTTACCAAAAATTCACCTTGTTATTCTGCTGGTATAGATCTAAATAAACAATTTGGCATTAATATTGGGTTGCTCGACTTTATAGGAAATTCTAACACAAAAGACAATACATTTGACATAGGCGCATGCAAATCGTCAAATGACATAGTAAATATCTCAACTACAAAAGGTATAATCTCAAACATTTCACCTAATCCATGCCACGGATTCTTTAAAGTACAAACTGAAATCATAGATGCAACAACACTCAACATCTATAATATGAATGGCAATCTGATTAAATCAATCATAATTACTTCTAATGAAACTACTATTGGAACAAAAGACATCCCAAATGGCATCTATATCGTTCAACTTATAAGCAAAAACACAATTCTCACCCAAGTAAAATTATTGAACTACATCGATTGATTTTGTTTCATTTTTTAAACAAATAATCATCCATTTTTTGTTTCTTTGTATTCGGGCAAGAATTAAGTGTTAACAAAACATTTATGCTTTGCGAATTTTGACACATCAGTAGTAGAAATGTCATTTCAAAATTCCACCATGAAGCAAAGAAACTATTTCGTCCTCTCATTACTACTTACAATACTTTGCAGCCAAAGTAAAAGTGCTGAGAACAGATACTTGCATCAAAATTGGGAGTTTCAACAAAAAGGGGACTCAC
>CANIXM010000333.1 GCA_947471245.1 Paludibacteraceae bacterium
GATTGAAGATTGAAAATTGAAAAGATAAGATTGGATAAAGAGTTGAAGCAAGATACGATTTGCCAATGGGAAAAAAAGTATTTCTCCTCATTTTTCATTTTTCAATCTTCAGTTTTGTTATTCTCTGAAACAATGTAGGATGTGAATAATGGAAAAATACGTACAGCGGATGTGGCATGAGATTGCCAAGTGAGGAGGCTGTCAGTTTTTTTAAGCCAGACTCCAGTTGTGGTGCATAACCGTATTTGGCAGCAAAAGCATCAGCTTGATATTCAAACTTGCGTGACAACACATTGGTTCCCAAATCCAATAGCAATGAAAATGGAGAATACAAAATGCTAAATACCAGCGCATTCAGGTGAAATGATGCTACCTTCCCTCCCACTGCTTGCGCAAATGCGTCGCTCTGAAGAATATAACCGAACGCAAAGAAAAGTAACAGTGTGCTAGGAATGGACAGTAAGAAATTGATGAGCGTGTGTTTGTGCTTGTAGTGTCCCACTTCATGTGCCAGTACGGCCACAATTTCATCGGTGGTCATTTTGTCCATCAGCGTGTCATAGAGCACAATGCGCTTCTTCGCTCCCAAGCCTGTGAAATAGGCATTGGCTTTGGTAGAACGCTTTGAGCCATCTATCACAAATATGTTGGTGAGGTTAAATCCTGATTTATTAGCAAATTTCTCAATCTCATTTCGCAGTTCCCCTTCAGCAAGTGGTGTTTGTTTATTGAACAAAGGCACGATGATTTGGCTGTAGAACATGGTCATAAACAGGCTGAAAACGGTAACTGTAGCCCATGCCAGCAGCCAGAAGTAAGTAGGTGTAAGCGTATAAATCCAAATAATGAGCGACATCAGTCCACCACCAAGTACCATGCTCATGCCGTAGCCTTTCAGTTTGTCAAGAACAAACAACTTGGGTGTTACTTTATTGAACTCGAACCGTTGCTCTATCACGAAGGTGTCGTACCATTGAAATGGAATGGTAATCAAATCATTGGCAAAAAATAAGATGCCAAAAAACAGAATGGAAACCAAGATGGTATTGGTGGTGATGCTTTGAACCAAGCCATCTACCCATGCAAAACCACCGCCGAGGTACATGGCCAGTGTCACCAAAAATCCAAACGTGCTTGTTATCATCCCAAATCGCTGATTGGTACGGAAATAGTCCTGCTGTTTGGCATATTTCTCTGGGTCATAAATGTCTCTCAGAACAGCGGGCAGCTCATTTTTTGAGTAACCCAGATTGAGTATGGATAGGTATCTTTCGAGTGCGAAATTGGCTATCAGTATGATAATGATGGAGATAAATAGGTAGTAAGACATTTTTTAATTGATAATTGATAATTGATAATGAATAATTGAGATTTTAGAGCCAAGAATCAAGACTTTTTCCAAGATTTTAGAATTAAGATTTTGTTCTATCGACCTCTATCACTAACCATTTAGTAGATAAATCAGCTCCTTAAAGAGTTTTGTTTGTTTTTTTCAACTGTAGCTTGTATCATTCTAAATAAACATACTTCGCTCTTAAAGTCCCCCATGGGGGAACCAACGGTCAGCGAAGCTAATTAGGGGGCATTACCTACTTCCAAAAATAGAGCTCCCCACTCTTACTAGGGTGCTTCCTTCCTCTATTGCAATGCGGTAATCATCAGACATGCCCATGGAGATTTCACAAAACTGAGATTCATCACCGAAATAGTCTTGTTTCACCTTGTCAAATAGTGACTTAAGGCTTCGAAACTCATTTCTCACTTGATCCTTGTTTAAGGTATAAGTAGCCATTCCCATCAGTCCGCATAGCTGGATGTGGTGCAGATTTCGCCACTCACCACTCGCCAGTGTTTCTTGCAGTTCGGTGGCCGAGAATCCAAATTTTGTTTCTTCTTGGGCAATATGAACTTGAAGAAGACAGTTGATCTTCCGATTTTGTTTCTCAGCATATTTGTTGATTTCGGTCAGTAATTTGTAGGAATCTACGCCGTGAATCAACGAAACAAAAGGTACAATATACTTAATTTTATTAGTTTGGAGATGACCAATAAAGTGCCAACTAATATCTTTTGGGAGCGACTCATATTTGCCACATAGCTCTTGAACTTTGCTCTCCCCAAATATACGCTCGCCTGTCTGATAAGCTTCTTGAATTGCATCATTGGAATGAAATTTTGATACACACACCAGCTTGACATGGTCTTGTATGTGTTGTTTTATAGTTTTGAGATTGTTTTTGATATCCATTGGTAATCAAGATGATTTGCTATATTTCGCTTTGAGATGGAGCGTTGCTCACTCCCATCTTAAACACATCCATGATGGTGGTTTCGGTGATAGCTGCCACTTCAAAGTCCGCCATGGTGCCTTGCATGCCTATCATCAGTGTGTCCCATGCATCTTTCACGGTGGATGCCTGCACCATCATGGTCGAAGGCGTGCGTTTTTCCACTTTCTTCTCTTCGTCATACGACACGAAAATCACCTTACAGCGGTACCATTTGTCGGCCTCTTCCGCCTCATTGGGAAACAGTTCGGCAATACGCGCTCTACGGATATTGGACACCATAAACTCACCGCTGATAAACGGTCTCATCTCTTCATTGATACGTGTTTCAGCCTCGGTAAATGACAACGCATCCACTAAATATGCCTCATTGATTTTAATAACTTTACCTTCTTCTACGGTCTTTTCGTACTTAATTTTGCATTCGAACCAGTTATACATAATTTCTATTCGTTTTAGATGTTAGCCCCTCCAATAGGGAATTGTATGAATGTTGTTGTCAACTTTTTGAACTTACAAAGATAAGATAAAATGCCGATAAACTGCGACGCTCTGGTCTGCCTTTTTCATTAGTTCTCATAAGCACTTCGGGTACAACCTAGAATAACCATAATTAATGACCCACACACCTTGCTGAGTAAAAAAACTTTGGTATTTTTACGGAAATATGGAGAGATGGGTGGGGTGAAGAAAAATCATTGAGTAAATCTAAGCAAAAAGAAATGCTCAACTATAGGCAATTTAGATGTAACTTACTTGTACTTATACATTTGTTGGCAGGAATTAAAAGAAACTAGGCAACTGATACTAAAAACTTTAATATTATGA
>CANIXM010000334.1 GCA_947471245.1 Paludibacteraceae bacterium
ATTGATGGATAAAAGTTTATGATTGATGATGCTGATAGCGGTGAGCTGATTGTTGACATACAAAGAAATGAAGTAGGGTTTAGAAAAATTTCGAAAATCGATGGCAAGCCCTTTCATGCTGAATTTTAACCCTTCATTGCCCCAAACAATGTTTTCTGCAAAATAGACAAACTCTGAAGAATATTCTTCACATAATTCTATTCTTACTCCACTATTATCATCTGTATAAATTGTCTGCATCGGGTGTATAAATTATGCCGTAGCGGTGGAAAAACTGAACGTGTGATTTTTATTCAAATGCCGATTCTTCAAATGTATAAATAAATGACAACAAAACGATAGACCAAAAGTATTAAATCATACATAAAAAGCACAGAATACCGACAAATTGGTATCTGTGCTTTGATAATTATACAAAAAACAGGACTCGACAGTGTTATTTAATCAGTTTCAAACCTGAAAGAGCCGATGCATCATAAGGCCGAATAATTAAAGCTTGATTGAAAAGCACTTTTGCATCACCAGCTTTTCCAGTATTAAGTTTGCACCATGCTAGCATTATTACTGAGTTATAGTCTAGCGGATAAAGGTTTACGTTCTTTTCAAACAGCTTGCTTGCAGTGGCGTAATCTTTTTTGTTGTAGTACATCACGCCCAACCAATAATTGGCAGTGGAGTTTTGTGGGTCAATCTTGAGAATCTGAATGTAATTGGCTTTTACCTTTTCCCAACTTTCGATTGCACTTAATGGTTTGATGCATCCAAATCGTGCTTCAATGGCATAAGGTTTAAGTGCGATTGCAGTTTCATAATACTTAATGGACTCAGTGTACTGTTTGGACAAATAGTACAACCACCCTAATCGAATGTTGAGTGGGTAATTGTCGGCTGTACTAAGTGTTTTTAGATCACTGATGGCGGCGCTGTAATTACCTGCTTGTTCAGACACGTAGCTTTTCGAAAATAATGCTTGGGCATTGTTTTCGGCTTGCACTGTCAAAACACTGCAAGCAACTAAAAATGTAAGTGTAATTTTTTTTAAAGTTTCCATATTATTCCTCCTGAGATTGAATGTTGATTATATGATTGTTTTGATGTGTCGAAATTGATGAGTTCTTTTTGTTCGTATCCATAATTGGCAAACAGTGTTAGTGACTTTATAAAGTTCCAAAACAAGGTCCCTCCTACCCTAAATGTGGTTGCATCAAGCGCATTATAAATATACAAACCATCACTGTCATGATAGTTCCTAAGATTTCCGGTGGTAATATTGGTCTCAAACAAAATGGAATTCAAAGGGACAAAACTAAGTTTCTGATTCATCACCCACCTACTAGCATAGGGCTGGAGCTGATCATCCAATTGGAATAGATAAGATGCAGTACTTTTAAAGGTGAAATGCTTAGCTTTGGGAATCGAGAACCCTATACTTGCATCCAGCTGGTTGTAATATTTACTTCCCATTTGGCGATTGAAAAAGCCTATCGTATCAAGTCGGAAAACAGATGCACCCAAGCTACAATTCAAGAATGAGCATCTGGTGGAAAATTTTGCATAAAAAAAATCTCCCTTAAGTGTGTCATTGAGCTGTCTTACATCAGGTGTTTTATTCACATTGGTATGCATGAAATGGTATGCTCCATCTATCGTACTGTAAGGACTTAATATATAATTGGCTTTGACATAATACTCTGACTGTAGAGATGTCACTCCTTCAACAATCCCTTGTTTGTAATAAGATGCAGCGTGATATATTGATACTCGGTCAAAAAATTGTGTATTTATACCTATCCTGTAATAGGAAGAATTGGTTCTGATTTTGCTGTCATTGGACTTGTAGTTATACTCCACATCTACGGCATCTAGCAGTTTGGTGGAGCGGACTTTCAAAATTTTTTTTGTGTCGGCTGGCAATTGTGATTCATAGTAGCGGGTAGCCACATCATCTCCACCATTGAGTGCACAATAGTATAGCATTAGCTTTGATGTTTCATCAGATTGATCAAACTTCAGGGACTTTTGATATTGTTGTTGTGCTAGGTCATATCGTTCATTCATAAAGTATGCATAACCCATCATTTGGCGCAACGCTTTATAATCAATGCCCTGCTTGTGGGCTTTATTACCAATATTGAGCAGATCATCCCATTTCGATTGGTTTTTATATGTTTGTATCAGGCTATCCACCTGAGAAAAGGTAATAGTTTCTTCAGCACTCAGATTGAAAGTAGAGGCTACCAGACACATGATTATCATTAGTTGACGCATATTGCACTTACTTTTTCGTCTTTGGATTGGTATGAAAATCCAACAATTTTTTTATTACTAATAACGATTTCGCTGGTGGACGCAACAGTAGTCTTACCCATAATAGACACGGAAATAAGTGAGCGCAAACTCAAAGTTTCACTTTCAAATGAAAGATCGGTAGCATGAGCAAGAAGTTGAAAATTCACGCTCACAAATCGGTAAAATGGAGCGACAAAATCATGTGCTATCAGACTCATTTTGCTGCGTTTGAATGTGTTGACTGGAAGCGTGTCTTTTATATCCACCCCTTGAGTATTGCCCAAAAACACTTTGTACGAAGATAGATAAAAATAGTAAAGCAAAGACTGCTTGTTGCCATAAAAGCTAGAAAAATAAAAAATTGAGCTATCATTGAAATAATAGGCAGTGGACTCGGTAGATTTGCAATACAAGTATTTATTGTTGTAAGCATCGGTATGCGCTTCCCAACTTTCGGTTTGAATGATGCCTTTTGAATCAGTATATTGGAAATTGAATGACGTATTGGGCATAATGTCAAAAGCTACTTGCAGGATGTGGTTGGGTTCTAAAGCTGACACCATGGCCCCCTCGGCAGGTCGGGCAAACTGCTTCATTTCAGATTTTGAATGCTCCACCGAACGGAAATAAGCCAATGGGTAATCGAGCGTTTTTGCACCAAGCACAGGTGTGGCTTGCACCTGAAAGTGGAGGTGCGGCTCAGGCGAACGACCCGAATTGCCACACAAAGCTACCAAATCACCACGCCGAACATATTGCCCTTTTTCCACACGAAAAGATCCTTTTCTCAAATGCGACATTTGAGTATAAAGCCCCG
>CANIXM010000335.1 GCA_947471245.1 Paludibacteraceae bacterium
AAGTAATTCTGGAAATATAAGTTCTAAGAGTCCAGTTTTTTCCAATAGAATAAACCCTACTGATGGTTTACGAGAAAGCATGATTTTGTTCAACTCATCTGCAATTCGTTCTTTTGAAATAATTGAAATTCTTCCTTTGTTTCTTTCGATGGAGTCAAAAGTGTTGGACTCTAGAAAAAAGCTCAGCTGTGCTGCGAATCTTATGCCACGCATCATTCGCAGTGGGTCGTCTGAAAAAGTGATGTCGGGGTCAAGTGGCGTGCGAATGACGAAATTTTGTAAGTCGTTCATCCCACCGAATGGATCAACCAATTCTCCATATCTATCTTTGTTTAAACAAAGTGCTAGTGCATTGATGGTGAAGTCTCTACGATTTTGGTCGTCTTCCAAGGTGCCATCTTCCACTATTGGTTTTCGAGAGTCCCGTTGGTAGGATTCTTTTCTGGCACCTACAAATTCGACTTCCAAGTCTCCGCATTTAACCTGTGCTGTGCCAAAGTTTTTAAAAACAGTCAGATGAGATCCTTTTCCCAATTTATCATTTACTTTGCTCGCCAGTTCTATTCCACTGCCTACTACTACTACATCGATGTCCTTTGAATCACGCTTTAGGAAAATATCTCTCACGTAACCACCTATTACATAACATTCTTGTGCTTGCTCTTCGGCTGCATCTGATATGATTTTGAAAATTTTATCCTGTAGGTATTCTTTCATTTCTGTTTGTTCTATTCTAGTCCGCAAAGGTAGGGCATAAATTTATAATGGCAAAGTCAATTGATAAGCATAACATGAGCATCTGGTTTTTTGTTGATTACTATATGACTTTCATCCAATTTTTAGGAATTTGGATAGGTTGTATTCAAACTCTACCTAGTTTTTGTAAATACAATTAGCATCTAGTTTCCGCCCAATTTAGATGGGGAAACTAGATGCTAATATTGAATTGTGCTTTAAAATAAGATGAATTTCTTGAGATACATCACTGGTGCTCAGGGCGCAACAAGTCGTTTGCTGTTTTGACAGGATTGAATGTAGCCACAGGTACTTCTACAAAAATAGTATTCCAGTCACTCATTGTACCATTCCAGAGTCCAGGTAATTCTAGTGCTTTTAGCTCCTTACCATTTTTTGATTTTAGGGAAATGAAGCCTGTGTTTTTATCAACAAATCTGAGTAAATCAAACTTTTCTCCACGGTAGTTTTTGATGCCACATACCAAATCTACAGGATTGAAATGTGTAGCATTGTCCATC
The DNA here is from genome assembly GCA_947471245.1 of Paludibacteraceae bacterium. Taxonomy (GTDB): domain Bacteria; phylum Bacteroidota; class Bacteroidia; order Bacteroidales; family Paludibacteraceae; genus Paludibacter. Next base: position 1,257 of record CANIXM010000335.1, read on the forward strand.
TTTTCTTTTTCTGATGTAACTTTCAAGTTGATTTGTGAGCTTTCAAGTATTTGTGGAGACACTGTTCCATCAGCATTCACTGTCATAAATGGTCCTCCACCAGGTTCGCCTTCATTTTTCACCATTCCACAGATTCTTATAGGTCTGTTTAATTTGCCAATCAAATACTCTCTCAATTCGTCATTGGTAAGGGTTGACTCTACGGGGTTGATGTTGAACAGTTTGGTAGTTGAAAAATTAGCAATCTCTTTGAGCTTGTCGATAGAGATGGTGCTGTTTTCCAGTTCTTTCAGGTATTCGAAACAGTTGCTTTGTAGTTCTACCAATAAGCCTGCAATCAGCTTTTTGTAGGTGACAGTCGTTGGTTTCAAAGAATCAGGAACCACATTGTCTATGTTTTTGATGAATATCACATCGCCATTCAAGTCATTAAGGTTTTCAATCAGTGCACCGTGCCCTCCAGGTCGGAATACCAACTCTCCTTTTTCTCTAAATGGTTGGTTGTTTTCATCAGCAGCAATGGTATCTGTAGATGGTTTTTGTTCAGAAAAGCTAATGTTGAATTTTACATTTAAAGCTTTTTCATACGAAGTTTGATTTGCTTCGAAATGTTTCTCAAATAGTAATCGGTGTTCCTTAGAAACAGTGTAATGAATGTTTACCGACTTTGAGTTGTTGGAAGCATAAAGTGCTCCTTCAACAAGGTGCTCAAGCATTGGTGTCCGATTTTCGGTAGGGTAGGAGTGAAATCTCAGCAATCCCTTCGGTAATGCACCGTAGTTTAGTCCTTTGTCTGAAAGTAGGTTTTCAATAATTATAACAAATTGGCTATCAATCATCAATTGGTTGATGTTGTTGCCTGTGTTTTTTATGCAGGCTTCATTGAGGTCAGAGAAAAATGCAAATTTGCTTATTTCCGCAAAGAATTTTTTTTCAAAACTTGTAGTCAATACATTGTCGTTTCGTTCTGCGAATTCAAAAAGATCTTTGAACATTCTACTAGCTGCGCCGGATGCGGGAACGAATTTTAGAATTGTAGCGTCGGTATTCAAGTATTGGGACCAGCTGTTGAGTATTCGCTCTGTGTGTTGAGGTGCTATTACTACTATACCATTATCAATGGCTGCAGCACTTTTAATTTCCAAGTAGGGAAATCCATTACAAAAGCTAGTTAATTGCTCATTGATTTGTTGTTTGGAAATGCCACGTTTTTCGAGTATGGCTTCATCAGAAGTTGAGAACATATTATTTAGGTTTATATTTAGAACTAGATGCGGAACTTAAACTAAGTAGGTTTTAAAAAATGTGTGTGTAATTTAGTGTTCTTAAACCTAAATAGTCAATTATGTAGCAATTCACACTACACTATTGTAATCACACAAGTTTACACAATTAGAAACATGGCTACAAAGGTAAGTAAGAAAATTGAGATATTTATTTCCCCAATTGTTTTTTAAGATTATCGATGTCTCCTTTTCTAATGGCTAGTTCGTTCATGTAGTTGGCTACTCTGGACAACTCGTCATAATTCACGATTTCCATTTTGGCGTATCCATAATAGGCTTGAGAGGCAAAGTCGAAAGCTTTTTCAATATTGCCATCTATTTCGTAACAAATGGCAAGGTTGTTTTTTGCAATTGCTTGCAAATATCCATTTTTGGTTTTAGTCAATAAAGTTTCCCATATCTCAATGGCCGCTTTCCAGTTTTTGACATATACCGAATCCATTCCTTGTTTTAATCGTTTGTTGGGATAAATAATGAAATACCTATCGGCTTTTTCCCAATAGGGAATAAGTCTATTTGTCATTTTTCTACCTACAATTAAGGCGGCATCCACTA
>CANIXM010000336.1 GCA_947471245.1 Paludibacteraceae bacterium
AAAGAATAGGATTGACACAGGTATGCAACACATATACTTTTCTGTATTCACTGAAAGCAAATAAAATTAAAATTTTCAATTAAAAATATATGCAGTACACGTTACTAATTCTCGCACTTCCATTGCTTAGTTTCATTTTCTTGGGACTGATGGATTCAAAGTTGAAAGCTCAAGTTTCTGGATTGTTTGGAACTTGTATTCTAGGAACGATTACGATATTATCGTACTTCACAGCCTTTCAGTACTTTACTACTCAAAAGATAGACGGCGTTTATCAAAAGTTTATTCCTATGCAGATGGAGTGGATTCGTTTTACCGAATTCCTTCACATTGATTTGGGCATTTTACTGGACCCTATTTCTGTGATGATGCTTGTGGTAATTACTACAGTATCACTAATGGTGCATATCTACAGTTTGAGCTACATGCACGGTGAGAAAGGATTTCAACGCTATTATGCATTCCTATCGTTATTTACGTTTTCAATGCTGGGATTGGTAGTAGCTACCAATATTTTCCAAATGTATATTTTCTGGGAATTGGTAGGTGTGTCTTCTTTCTTGTTAATTGGTTTTTACTACACAAAACCTTCGGCAGTTGCAGCATCCAAAAAAGCGTTTATCGTCACTCGTTTTGCTGACCTTGGTTTTTTGGTAGGGATTTTAGTATTGTCGTTTTACACAAAGACATTTGATTTCGGAGTACTAACTTCTGGAAATGAAGCGGTATTCTCTAGCACTGCAGGTGTTTCATTTGTAGGTATCTCGGTGATGAGTTGGGCTTTGGGCTTGATATTCATAGGTGGTGCAGGTAAGTCGGCCATGTTTCCCCTCCAAATTTGGTTACCTGATGCAATGGAAGGTCCTACGCCTGTTTCGGCATTGATTCACGCTGCTACTATGGTTGTGGCAGGTGTATTCTTGGTAGCACGCCTATTTCCAGTTTATGAAGCCTATGCACCAGGAGTGTTACATGGTATCGCTTACGTGGGAGCATTTACCTCACTGTTTGCAGCGGTAATAGCTTGTGTACAAACAGATATCAAACGGGTACTTGCCTTTTCTACCATTTCTCAAATTGGATTCATGATGGTCAGCCTTGGTGTTTCGGGCTACGGAGGTCATGAAGGTACTGGCTATATGGCATCTATGTTTCACTTATTTACACACGCCATGTTTAAAGCATTGTTGTTCTTAGGTGCTGGATCGGTAATTCACGCTGTGCATAGCAATGAGATGGGTCACATGGGAGGATTAAGAAAATACATGCCTATCACCAACTGGACGTTCCTAATAGCATGTTTGGCTATTGCAGGTATTCCTCCATTTTCAGGATTTTTCAGTAAAGACGAAATCCTCTCTGCTTGTTATGAATTCAACCCTATCATGGGATGGATCATGACTTTCATTGCAGGATTGACAGCTTTCTATATGTTCCGATTGTACTATGGTATATTCTGGGGCAAAGAACACAAACACGATCATGCACCGCATGAATCACCACTATTGATGTCTGCTCCTCTCCTATTTTTAGCAGCTGTAACTGTGGTGGCAGGTGTCATTCCATTTATATTTGGCACACCAGTGTCAAGCGATGGTGAGGATTATCACATCCATTTGAACATGATGGTGGCCACTATCAGTGTAGTTGTGGCAACAATATCGATTATCATCTCTACCATTATGTATAAAAAAGGTGATGGTGTAATTGCAAACAAACTCGCAACCACATTTAAAGGCTTACACAAAGCGGCAAGTGACAGGTTCTATATTGATGAAGTTTATCTTTTCATCACCAAAAATATCATTTTCAACAATGTATCACGTCCTATCGCCTGGTTTGACCGACATGTGATTGATGCCACCATGGATGGAATTGCCAATGTGACACAATGGTTTTCATTTAAATCCAAAGATTTTCAATCTGGACAAGTTCAACAATACGCTTTTGCATTCTTACTTGGCACATTGATTATGACAGCTATAGTGATGTTGTTTTAACAAAAACCTTCAGCGAAGTCTCGATTAACAAAAACACAGTTCAACGCACATAAACAATTAGATATGAACTTTTTATCCTTATTCGTACTAATTCCTGTCTTGATGATGGCAGGATTATTTCTCTCCAAAACAAGAAGTCAAATTCTAGCGGTGATGACCATCGGGGCGTCGTTATTGATGGTCATGTCAGCCGTGATAACGTATATGTATCTCACCGAACGCGCAGCAGGCAATGTGGCTGAAATGCTATTTACTGCGGATACGGTATGGTATGCACCATTCAATATCCACTATTCAGTAGGTGTGGATGGCATATCAGTAGCCATGTTAATATTGTCATCAATCATTGTATTTACAGGAGTGTTTGCTTCGTGGAAAATAGATCCACTTCCTAAAGAATTTTTCCTTTGGTTTGCTCTTTTATCAATTGGAGTTTACGGTTTCTTTATCTGTGTAGACATGTTCACCATGTTTATGTATTACGAAATAGCGTTGATTCCAATGTACTTATTAATAGGTGTATGGGGAAGCGGAAATAAGGAATATGCAGCTATGAAGTTGACATTAATGTTGATGGGCGGATCTGCTTTGCTGCTTGTAGGTATATTGGGAATTTACTACACTTCGGGTGCTACTACGATGAATGTATTGGAATTATCTAAACTGTCCATTCCGGTAAGTGCGCAATACTACTTATTTCCTTTAGTATTCATGGGATTTGGAGTATTAGGAGCATTGTTTCCATTTCATACATGGTCACCTGACGGTCATGCTTCAGCTCCCACTGCTGTGTCCATGCTTCATGCTGGCGTATTGATGAAACTTGGTGGTTACGGATGTTTCCGTATAGCTATCTACTTAATGCCACAAGCCTCACACGAACTGGCTTGGATATTCTTGATTCTTACTGGTATAAGTGTGGTCTATGGTGCTTTCGGAGCAATACATCAAACGGACTTGAAATATATCAATGCCTATTCGTCTGTTAGCCACTGTGGATTGGTGCTATTCGCCATCCTCATGCTCAACGAAACAGCCATGACAGGTGCCATGATGCAAATGCTTTCTCACGGATTGATGACAGC
>CANIXM010000337.1 GCA_947471245.1 Paludibacteraceae bacterium
GCCAACATTTTTTTATATCTTTGCTATCTATAATGTCACAAAGAATTGGTTTTAAGATGCGAAATTTCATATTTAGAGTTGTAATATTATCATTGATTCTTACCTCTTGTGTCACTCCACATGAATTATATTACTTACAGACTCCCAAGAATAGTCTCAATTCAATTGCAGCCTACAAAGACACTGTCTCATATCAAGATTATAAGTTAAAAGTTGGAGACAAGCTCTACATTCAAGTGTATTCAACTGATGAAAAAACGAATGCTTTGTTTGGTGGAGGGGCAATGACTGGAGGTTTACAAATTATGAGCTCAAACTCAGATAATATGGATCTTTTTCTGTATATTATTAATGATAGTGGAAAGATACATTTGCCACTTCTGGGAGAGTTGGAAGTAGTTGGAAAGACAGTTAGAGAAACCAAATTTTTTCTTGAGGATACTATAAAAACTATTTTGCCGATGAATTCAGTAGATGTAAGAATTCTTGGACGATTTTTTAGTATCATTGGAGGAGGTAAGTCGGGTAGGTTTGCTATGATAAAGGAAAAGCTTAATATTTTTCAGGCCATAGCCATGTTTGGGGATTTTGGAACTTTTATCGATAGATCCAAAATAAGAATTATTCGACAGACAAACAAAGGGACTGTCATCAAAGTGTTTGATGTAAGGAGTGCTGACATTCTTCATTCTGAGTTTTACTATATTGAACCAAATGATGTTATATACCTTGAACCTTTAACTGCGCAGTTCTTTGGAATTAATAATTTATGGGCATTTGTTAGTGTTGGTCTGACTACCTTTTCATTTGCCCTGTTGATCTATAAATTAACCATCCCCGCCAAGGTGTAATATTTTAAATAAACAATTTGTTATCACGTGATTATTATAAAGAATAGAGTAAAGTTGATGTCACAACTCACCCAATTTTTGGTTTGTGGGTTAATTGGTTCAGTTCTTATGACTTCATGTTATAATTACAAGAAAATGCGTTTGCTACAAGACAACGATGCTACCCTTCCTGTTTATGAAAAATCGGCAATTAAAGACTATAAAATCCAAGTCAATGACGAGATAATTTTTAGATTGATAACTACTGATGAAACGATATCAAAACTGATTTCACCCAATCAAGCAGGTGCTAATTCACAGCAGCAATACACATATCGTGTTTTTTCGGACAGTACTATCGATATACCTTTCGTTTCTAAAATTAAAATTGCAGGTCTAACCTATAAGGAGGCTTCCAATGAAGTTCAGAAAAGGATTAAGGAAATAATACCTGATGCGGAAGTTAGAGTTACCTTGGCCAATAAGGTATTTACTGTGGTTGGTGAAGCTGGAACTGGTTCTTTTTCAATATATAAAGAAAGATTGACTATCTATCAAGCGTTAGCAATGATTGGTGATTTGGCCGAGCAAATTGATAAAGCTCATATAACTATCATTAGGGAATCGAAAAATAAGCATGAGGTGATACAATTTGACATAAGACCCAAAAGCCTTATTGATTCAAAGTACTATTACGTATATCCCAATGATATTATTTATATACGGAAATCTTTTGATAGTTTTTATAAGGTGAATTCATATAGCGCTCTGTTAGGAGTGATTAATTTCTCAATATCACTTTTCATAACTGTTTTGAACGTACAACAGTAGCAGTGATTGATATTGTTGATTACAGGCACTCTGTTTATACGAATTGGAGGTAGATGTTTTTTGATTTTTACCGCAGATATTGACAAAACTTTCAAGATTTAAAATATTGTTATGGAAGAAAATAATTATGAGAAGCCTTTCTCAGATGAGGAGCAAGGTGGGGGATTTGATATCATGGAGTGGGTGTTTTACCTCCTACGCCATTGGTATTTATTTGTTTTAGGTGTTATAGTTGCTTTGGGTTCCTCGTATTTACAAAATAGAACATGGTTGCCGAGTTATAAGTCTGCTGGAACTATCATGATTGAGGAAAGTAATACTGGTGGTAGTGCAAATGGGACACAAGCCTTTATGCAGGGATTTGGTGTTGAGGCTGGATTTCGTAATGTGAAAAATCAGGTTTTGATGTTATTCTCAAATGATTTGATTGGAAGAACTGTAGATAGTTTACCTGAACTGAAAGTTGATTATATTACCCAAGGAAATTTCAAAACAAGGTATTTGTACAAGTCATCACCCATCAGAATAGAGTCTGATTATATTTCCCCAGAGGCTTATGGAATGAGATTTAAGATTAATTTGCATTCCAATGGTTCTTATACAATCACTGTTGATGAAAACAAAAAGTTCAGCAATCTTAAGGTCGAAGGAAGGTTTGGTAAACCGATTCAACACAATTTGTTTTTTATCACAGTAAATAATGTATCGGGAAGTTTTGAAGATGATGAATTATATTTTCAATTTAGGGACAGGCAGTCATTAATTAGTGATTTTACAGGTCGATTTGCAAATAGATTCGTGGTAGAGGGGGCTTCAGTATTGGAAATATCGCTTGTAAGCGAAACTCCTGAACGAGATATTGATTTTATCAATAAATTATCAGAATTGTTTCTGGCAGAAAACCTTGAGAGAAAGAATGATGCCGCTAATAAAACGATGAAGTTTATTGACAATCAATTGGGATTAGTATCAAAATCGCTTTCAGAATCAGAAGGTAAGATGACTAATTTTCGTCAAAGTAATAAAATGATGAATGTCAATGATCATACTTCTGAATTATTAGGAAAGGCTTCAAAGTTTGATGAACAAGGTGCTGAATTGAAATTGAAAGAGACTTATTTTGATTACCTGATTAAGTATGTTAAAACGAATTTTGAAGAAGGTGCCATTGTTGCACCAGCTAGTTTAGGAGTTAATGAACCTTTACTAATGGATTTGGTTCATCAAATTAATGAACTTCAGACTAAACGTGCCGAACTGTCTCCAAAGAATTTATATTATGCAAAATACACCAAGGAAATCGAAAATGCGAAACTCCTGATTGCTGAAGTCATTAAAAGTGTTAAAGCCTCAATGGAGATTGAAAAAAATGAATATAGGAAACGACTATTATCTGTCAATAAAGAGATAGAAAC
>CANIXM010000338.1 GCA_947471245.1 Paludibacteraceae bacterium
AATATGTAAACTTAAATTATGGTAACTTCTATCTATACTCTTGGCTTTCTTGTGCTGTACTTCCTTGTCGTTTTTGTAATTCCTTCGGTACGTGTAAAACGCAAAACAGGTATTAATCCCTATGTGTTCAAAAACACAGATTCGGCACACGACTTTCTAGGTAAAGTATCTGCCCCAATTACCTCGTTGATTTTTATTGTAGCGTTAGTCAATCTTTTTTACCCCGAAGGTTTGCAGTATTTCGCACCCTTTACATGGCTCGAAATATCAATCCTGAAATATACAGGTTTCGCATTCATTCACCTTGCACTTTTATGGATTATCGTAGCGCAAGTACAAATGAGTAACTCGTGGCGGGTGGGTATCGACCATTCAGCAAGAACTGAACTCAAAACGAATGGTCTGTTTTCCATATCCCGAAATCCTGTATTTTTAGGAATGCTCGTTACGCTTGCAGGCATATTCTTTATTCTTCCGAATGCAATAACATTGCTTGTAGCCACTGTTTCAGTTATGCTTTTTCAGGTACAGGTAAGGCTTGAAGAAGAATATTTGTCCAATATACATGCTGATAAATATATTACATATTGCAAAAAGGTGCGACGTTGGATTTAGAGTAAACAGTGAGAGACTAAAATCTAATAAAACTGATCAATCAGAATAACAATTCTATAATAAATCATGCATAATTTTGAAAAATACGTTTGACCAAATAATGGAAGAAATTTCAGAGCAGATTTCTTCCATTGATCTTGAAGGATGCGACATTTCCATAGAAGAAGCCTTACACATGGTTGAATTCCTCCAAATCCGAATACATGCGTTGAAAAATAAATTGCATGAATCTGGATTTAAAAACGAACAGGAGGAAATTTGTTTTTTCAAGGAAATGAAACCTCAGGTTTTAAGCAAGCTTCTATATTTCAACAAAATATATACAATTGAGCTTAAACGACCCAATGGTAGCAATCTCATTCAAAAAAACTATTACGAGCACGAATTAAATAGTTTGACTTTCTTTTTCAACAGAAACTTAGATTTCTATCAATATTATCGCTCAAATGCTATGCATTTGGACGATTATTATTTCCGTAGAGGAAAACCCAATATCAGACTTGGGGTTGATAGTTCTCTATTTATAAATGATACCACTTTCTCAACTTGTTACGATTATAAGGTTGCCAAGATACTTTCTAATGAAATGTTGAGAATTTATCTCAATAAAAAATTACAACAAATTGATAATTTATCCGAATATTCAGGCAACAAGCAAACAAACCAGAAAAACAAATGGACAGCAACCAAAGTTGCCGCCATTGAATTAGGTTATGCTATTTACGCAGCCAAAGTCATAGATAATGGAAAAGCAGATATAAGAGAAATTATGACTGCATTACAAAATGTATTGGGAATAGATTTGGGTGACTATTATCGAACATACATTGCCATTAAAAGCAGGAAGAAAGATCGTACAGCCTTCTTGAAGTACTTGTCCGATTGCCTCGAAAAACGTATGGATGAGGAATTTGAGACATAAAACCCATAATAAATTTATTTAAAAAACTACCAAGGTGACAATACCTTGGTAGTTTTTTGTTTTTGGTACTTTTCACACTTAAATTCATAAAATTCCCACCCAAAATACAAGACAAAAGCATAATGTAGCTGTAGATTTTAATAAAATTCCCACAAAATAAATTTTTACCAAGTTGGTAAAACCTTGGCAATAATATCTACCAAAACCCACCAATTTTGCCAAACATATTAAATAATCGCTTTTGTCTCAATCATTGGCACATTGGCACATTTTAAATTATAACATTTATATTATGGCAAAATTCAACTTGGCATTTTCAAGAATGCTTTCACACGAAGGTGGTTACGTCAACGATCCTGACGATCACGGTGGCGAAACCTACAAAGGTATCGCTCGAAACTCACACGGCAATTGGTTAGGGTGGTCACTTATTGACCAACTCAAAAGCAAATCTGATTTTCCAGAGTCGCTCGACACTAATTCACAACTACAAAATTTGGTAGAGCAATTCTACTTAAACAACTTTTGGCTTCCGCTCAATGCTGAACAAATCCAAAATCAAACTTCAGCCGATTCTGTTTTTGATTTTGCTGTCAATTCTGGCATTACGACTTCTACACGACTGGTACAATCAATTGTTGGAACAAAAATCGATGGTATAATTGGAGTGATTACGCTCAACAAAATCAACTCTATAGATTTCGGGTATTTTCAGGCTAGTCTTACCGTTGCAAAAATGGAGTATTACATGAACATTATCCGCAAACGCCCAACCAGTAAAAAATTTCTCTTGGGTTGGATTTCCCGCTCACTCTCATTCAATGACTAAAGAACTATAAACTGTCAACTATAAACTAAATGTATGTCTGCTCAAATTATAACCACCGAAGATCTGAAGGAGTTCAAAACCGAACTCCTTCAAGATATAAAGGATTTGTTGAAAGAACAACAAAATCCTGTAACTAAGAAATGGCTGAAATCCGTTGAAGTTCGCAAAATACTCAATATTTCACCAGGCACACTCCAAACTCTCCGTGTCAATGGAACATTACCTCATACCAAAATAGGAGGTACTAATTACTACAACTTCACCGATATCGAAAAACTACTTTCAAAAAACAAATCCTAAAGCCCCCTTTGGGGGTTGGGGGTCATCATCACATTACCACATCAATTAATCATCACATCATGAATTACATTCTTCAACTCAGTGGATTCTTTCAAAAGGTTGCGCTCGATAATCGCCTCAACCCCACTCACGTCAGTTTATACATGGCCGTATTTCAATTTTGGAACGCTGAACGGTTCCAGAACCCTGTTTCAATATCACGGCAAGAACTAATGCGAATAAGCAAAATTAGTGCAAAAGCCACATATCACAAGTGTATAAAAGACCTGCATAATTTCGGGTATATCCAATATTTACCCTCATACAATCCCTTCAAAGGTAGCCTCGTTTACTTGTTCGATTTTCAGTCAAGTGCTAGACTGGTTGTAGCCCCAGACCGTACTAATATCGAAAC
>CANIXM010000339.1 GCA_947471245.1 Paludibacteraceae bacterium
AGTGGCACATCACTTTTTTTGGCTTTCAGGTAGGTTTTACCTTCTTTAATTTTGTGAGCTGGCGTGTGATAAGGGAATGGAACAATGTCTCTTCGCAGCTTCTCTGTTATTTTATTCAACGTTGCATCACCATCAAAATAAATCAAACGCCCTTGTACTTCCATCGAATCGATAAAAAGCTGAAATTGTTCAGCGTATTTTTCAAAGCTTGGAAACACATTGATATGATCCCACGCAATGCCTGTGATGACTGCAATATGAGGTTTGTAAAGATGAAATTTTGGTCGGCTGTCAATGGGTGATGTTAAGTATTCATCGCCTTCAAAAACGGCTATTCGTGACTCGTAGGACAGCTTGACCATGTTGTCAAACCCATCGATGTGCGCACCGACCATGTAATCCACATCAATTTTTAATTGCTTGAGCACGAACAGTATCATGGCTGTGGTGGTGGTTTTGCCATGGCTACCTCCAACTACTATCCTGGTCTTGCTTCGTGTTTGTTGGAAAAGGTATTCTGGAAAGGAAAATATTTTTAACCCAAGCTCTTTAGCTCGCATCAGCTCTGGATTATCAGCAGTGGCGTGCATACCGAGTATGACAGCATGTAGTTCTTTGGATATTTTATCAGGAAACCATCCCAATTCGGGAGGTAGGAGTTTGTGCTCTTTCAGTCGAGAATAGGAAGGCTCAAAAATCTCATCGTCCGAACCAGTAATCTTGTAGTTCTTTTTTTTGCTTAGGGCTATTGCCAAATTGTGCATGGCTGCACCACCAATGGCAATAAAATGGACTCTGTTCATAGACTTGGGAAGATGAATGATTTTACCTAAATTTGCGGCAATAAAATATAAAAATACAAATGTACTAAGAAATTACGAATACGAATTATGAAAATACTTAAAATTGAAACCGGAACTTTTAAAGTGGATGGCGGAGCGGTGTTTGGCGTGGTGCCCAAACGTGTATGGCAAAAGCGCTACCCCTGTGATGAAGATAATTTTTGTGCAGTTGCCATGCGCTGCATGCTCGTAGATACGGGCAAAAAGCTGATACTCATCGATACAGGCACTGGCGACAAACAGCTCGATTATTTAAAGTATTATGATTTCAAAGGTGTCATCAATTTTGAAACCGAACTGAACCAACTCGGGTATACGTGCGCTCAAGTGACTGATGTGATCCTTACGCACCTGCATTTTGACCACTGTGGTGGCTGTACTTATTGGAACGAGGATAAATCGGAAGCATTGCTCACTTTTCCAAATGCCACACACCACGTAGGAGAGGCACAATGGAACAACTTCCTTAACCCCAATGTACGTGAAGGCGATTCGTATTTCTCGGAAAACATGATGCCGATATTTCATGCTGAGAAACTGAACCTGATCAATGAAAACCAGTTCCTGTGTGATGAAGTAGAGATGCGACTTTTCCATGGACACACCGTAGGGCACATAGCGGTGTATATCTACGACGAATCCAAAACCTATATCTATACTGGCGATGTGATTCCGATAGCTGCTAATATTCCACTGGCGTGGGTGTCGGCCTATGATACCAACCCTATCAAATCGATGGAAGAAAAAGAAGAGCTACTCAGAGAGGCCGCGGAGAAAGAACAAATTCTATTCTTCGAACATGATGCCTACAACGAATGCTGCACCGTGAAGGAAGTTAACGGGAAATATAGAGTGGGAAGCCTGACCCCTGCCCTCTCGAAGGGAGAGGGAGCAAGACGCGATGAAGAAATGAGTTGAGTGTCAATATTTATTGAATAAACTTTCTGACGGGGTGACTTTGAGTCACCCCGTCAGTTATATCAAAGAAGCCTCTCCCCAACCCTCTCCATAGAGAGGGAGCAAGACTCGATGAACAAAATCTTACAGGGTAAGGTAAAGACGTAAGGGTCTATTGTATAGACCCCATCTGACAGGTGAGCGAAGGCATCTGACAGGCAAGAAAAGGCATCTGACAGGTAAGCGAAGCCATCTGACAGGCAAGCGAAGGCATCTGACAGGCAAACAATGGCATCTTATAGGTTAGCAATGAAGACTCGCAAGCAAGAATATGAACCTAGCATCTTTATGCCAGAAGGCTTTTCCGCCCACTGGCGGATAAGCTCCTGCTTTGCATTCGCTATACCGATAAAAATAGTATTTTTGTGCAGAATATGCAAGGCGGAGCCTTGCTTTTAGCTACGACGTAGTTTGGAAACTACGCCGAACAAAGTTTATACGTTCGAATTTAATCACCAATCCCCGTAGATACGCCATGCATGGCGTATCTACGGGGATTGGTGTAATATTGAATCATTCGTTCGGATTTAATATCCCTTGATGATTCTAAGTAAAAGGGCTATAATAGCCACCACCAAAAGGATGTGTATCAACATACCAAGATTAAAAGCGAAAAAGCCAACCGCCCATCCTATAAAGAAGAGTATTGCGATAATGTAAAGAAAATTGTTCATTGTGTATTTGTGTTTAATTGAGGTTAAAAAAATGTTATGGTTACACTTGACATCTCATGTTTAAAATGGATTTAAGCGTTTTAGGGTTGCATTGTTTACTTGCATGTATTCCTATTTTCAGGACTAGAAAGTATTTATATTGTTACTGTTAGCATGTATTTATTATAGTTCGTTTTTCCAAACTTCGAATGATAAATTCGGGTTTAAGGGACGTAATAAATGTTCAAGTTCCATAGGGTTTTAGCCAATATCTTATTCTACCTATCTATCCGATTCATAAATGAGCCGGTAACACTAGTGTCCCATTAAAATTTGGACGAATTAAAAATTAAATAAATTTGGCTCATTAAGCCTAAAACGATCTTTGACATTTTGAAATTCAGTTTTATCGAAGAGGTCTCTAAGATGAGTTTTGTCGGTTAATGATATGCTCAATATCTGCAAAACTTCATATGTACTTCTATCGAGTTGCATGTCTTTTTGGACGATTGCTACCAGACAATAAGTAGATATGGCAGCATATATTTGAATCCGAACTGCATTTTCAGTAGTACCCCAGAACTTTTTAATTTTCAGA
>CANIXM010000340.1 GCA_947471245.1 Paludibacteraceae bacterium
AAATTAATAGATAAAATTGTTTGTATAATTAGAAAATAAGGTGTACTTTTGCACACTGTTTTTGAGAAAAAATAATAAATAAAAAACGATATAACAATGTCAAAGATTTGTCAGATTACCGGAAAGAAAGCAATGGTAGGAAACAATGTATCCCACTCAAAACGTCGTACAAAAAGAACTTTTGATGTGAACTTGTTTACTAAGAAATTCTACTGGGTAGAGCAAGATACATGGGTAACCTTAAATGTATCAGCAAATGGTCTACGTACCATCAATAAAATCGGTTTGGATGCTGCCATTAAAAAAGCATCAGAAAAAGGGTATTTATTCGCATAACTTAGGAGGAAACCGACCATGGCAAAAAAATCAAAAGAAGCAAGAGTCCAAGTTATCTTGGAGTGCACAGAGCACAAAGAAAGCGGTATGCCCGGAACATCGCGTTATATCACTGTGAAAAACAGAAAGAACACACCGGGACGTATGGAATTGAAAAAGTACAATCCAGTATTGAAAAAAGTAACTGTTCACAAAGAAATTAAATAATATTTGAATCATGGCTAAGAAAGCGGTTGCATCTCTCCAAAGAGGAGAAGGACGTTCATTTGCAAAGGTTATCAAAATGGTGAAGTCACCTAAAACCGGTGCATATATTTTTCAAGAAGAAATTGTACACAATGACAAAGTGAAAGATTTTTTTGCAAAATAGTTCACATCACTTATATTCTCGTATAAAGAATCCCTTCATGTAAAAATGAGGGGATTTTTTTTGTTGAAAGCTAAAAAAAAAGACTTAATTTTGTGAAATAGATGATAAATGTGAGTGGCTAAGCGTTTTAGTGGCTCTTAAAACTCCAAATGAACATGTCGATATTTAGTTTTTTTAATAAAGAGAAAAAGGAAACATTGGATCAGGGGTTGTCAAAAACCAAGGAGAATGTTTTCTCGAAAATCACCCGAGCGGTAGCAGGTAAGTCAAAAGTAGATGATGAGGTACTTGACAACCTTGAGGAAGCACTAGTGACTTCGGATGTAGGCGTGGAGACTACCTTGCGTATCATACAACGAATTGAGGCTAGAGTAGCACGTGACAAGTTTGTAAATACCACAGAGCTTAATGTTATACTGAAAGAGGAAATAGCTGCATTGCTTGCAGAAAGTCACACCAATGCACCTGTCGATTTTGATGCGCAATTGCCATCAAAGCCCTATGTAATCATGGTTGTGGGTGTGAATGGAGTGGGTAAAACCACTACCATAGGCAAACTGGCACATCAATTCACCAAAGCAGGCAAAAAGGTTTATCTTGGAGCTGCTGATACCTTCAGAGCTGCAGCTGTGGATCAGCTGGTGATATGGGGTGAGCGAGTAGGAGTGCCTGTAATCAAACAGAAGATGGGATCAGATCCTGCGTCTGTAGCATTTGATACAATAGCCTCGGCCAAAGCCAATGATGCAGATGTGGTCATTATCGATACTGCAGGCAGACTCCACAACAAAGTGAATCTGATGAATGAATTGACCAAAATAAAAAATGTAATGCAGAAAATAGTGCCCGATGCACCGCATGAGGTATTGTTGGTGCTGGATGGGTCAACTGGTCAGAATGCTTTCGAACAGGCCAAGCAGTTTACCATAGCCACTGATGTGACAGCGTTAGCTGTAACAAAGCTCGATGGCACAGCCAAAGGCGGTGTTGTGATTGGCATTTCGGATCAGTTCAAAATTCCTGTAAAATATATTGGACTTGGCGAAGGAATAGATCATTTGCAAATTTTTGATAAAGATAAATTTGTAGATACCTTGTTTTCGTTGTAGTTGAGTACATATTTGCACACCTATTTCAATTTGGTCGTGCAGAAAATTAGTTGTAAATGTAGCCAAATGCTACACGTAAGATGAATAAAAGTGAAGAAAAATAAAGAGATAGTTGATGTTGTGTCATTGGGATGTTCCAAAAATTTGGTTGATTCCGAGCAGTTGATGCGTCAGTTTGATGTGCTAGGGTATGATGTCAAACATGATAGTTTTAGTGGTGAAGGTAATGTGGTAGTTGTTAATACCTGTGGATTCATAGGAGATGCTAAGGAAGAAAGCATAAATACCATATTACAGTTTGCTGAGTTGAAGAAGCACCAAAAGATACAGAAGCTTTTTGTGATGGGGTGTCTTTCTGAACGCTATCTGAACGAGTTAAAAGCCGAGATACCCGAAGTAGATAAGTATTTTGGGAAATTTAATTTTACTGAAATTATTAAAGAATTGGGTCAGGAGTATAGAGCCGATTTACGATTGGAACGAAAACTGACCACGCCATCGCATTATGCTTATTTGAAGATTTCTGAGGGTTGTAATCGTACATGTTCATACTGCGCCATACCCATTATGACTGGGCGACATAAGAGTCGATCCATCGAGGATATTGACGGTGAAGTTCGGTCGCTCGTTTCACAAGGCGTTAAGGAATTTAATATTATTGCTCAAGATTTGTCATATTATGGTATTGACAAATATAAATGCTCAAAATTAGCTGAATTGTTAGAACGATTGTCAGACATAGAAGGCGTAGAATGGATTCGACTTCATTATGCCTACCCATCTGATTTTCCATTTGATATACTTAAGGTAATGCATGAGCGTGATAATATATGCAAGTACCTTGACATCGCTTTGCAACATGTGAGCGATAGGATGCTCAAACTCATGCGGAGAGGTATCACCAAAGCAGAAACTTATGAATTGATTGATCGCATTCGAAGGGAGGTGCCAGGTATACATATTCGCACTACTTTGTTGGTGGGACACCCCGAAGAGACACAAGCCGATTTTGAAGAACTGAAAGCATTTGTGGAAAACATGAAGTTTGAGCGCATGGGAGCATTTACCTATTCTAATGAAGAGGGTACTTATGCGTATGAAAAATACGATGACAATATTTCCGAAGAAATTAAGCAAGAGCGTTTGAACGAAATCATGGCATTGCAGCAAAAAGTGTCTGCTGTTGTCGGAAGTTCAAAAATAGGTAAAACATTGAAAGTCATCATAGATAGA
>CANIXM010000341.1 GCA_947471245.1 Paludibacteraceae bacterium
GATAATATGACTTATATGGAGAAGGTTAAAAGTTCTTTTGTTGTGTTTAATACTCCCGCTTGGTTAAATTGTCATGGTTGGAAATTAGGAGAGTATTTAGCATTAGGAAAGGCAATAATCTCGACTAAGTTCTATAATGATTTACCTGTACCATTGATACATGGAGAAAATATTCATTTTGTTGAAGATACGCCAGAAGATATTAGATGTGCTATTGAGTTGTTAGCACGTGATAGTCAATATCGAATAAAGTTAGAACAGGGAGCATTACAGTATTGGAATAATTATGCTACACCTAAGAAGATTATAGAAAGATTGATTGGGTATAGTGGTAAAGAGGTGTTTGAATGAAGAAGATAATGTTAGTTTTTGGCACACGACCAGAAGCAATAAAAATGGCTCCTTTGGTTTTGGAATTTAAAAAATTTCCAGACCTTTTTGAGGTTGTTGTTTGTGTTACTGGGCAACATAGGCAAATGTTAGATCAAGTGATAGAACTATTTCAAATAAAGACGGATTATGATTTAAATATAATGAAGCCTAATCAAGACTTATATGAAATATCATCTACTATATTACTGGGACTTCGTGAAGTGTTTGAGAAAGCACAGCCAGATATTGTTTTTGTACATGGAGATACAACAACATCGACAATGGCAGCTTTGTCTGCATTCTATCAACATATACCAGTAGCTCATGTTGAGGCTGGTTTGCGGACGTATAACAAATATAGTCCATGGCCAGAGGAAATGAATAGGATGATTACTGGAAGGTTAGCAACTTATAATTTTTGTCCAACTAAATTATCTTATCAGAACTTAAAGCAAGAGAGTATTAGTGAAGAGTCTATGATTATTACAGGTAATACAGTCATTGATGCTTTGTTGTACGTTCGAGACCAATTGGTTAATGTTTCAGAAATACGATCCAAAGTGGAATTGGAAATAGTTGAGAATGGTTATGACTTGATTAGCAATGATAAAGAAAGAAGGATTGTTCTTGTTACTGGTCACAGAAGAGAAAGTTTTGGCGGTGGTTTTATCAATATATGTCAGGCTATAAACGAATTGAGTGAATTGTATAAAGATGTGGATTTCGTTTATCCTGTACACTTTAACCCTAATGTTAGGAAGGCAATAGAGGATGTGTTTGGAGTAAGTTCAGATAGCATATCAAGGGGAACAAGGGTAAATGGAAATGTAATTTTCATGAATCCGTTGGACTATCTGCCATTTGTTTATTTGATGTCAAGGTCATATATTATTTTGACTGATAGTGGTGGTATTCAGGAGGAAGCGCCAAGTTTAGGAAAACCTGTATTAGTAATGCGTGATAACACAGAACGCCCTGAGGCTATTGAGGCTGGGACGGTGCGTTTAGTAGGAACGGATATAAGATCGATTGTTGATAATACATCATTGTTGTTGAATGATGAAAATATATACAAATCAATGGCAATGTCAGTGAATCCTTATGGCGATGGTAAGGCTTCAAGTAGGATAGTAGATTTTATTTCACATTTATAATAATAGTATGATTCCAAAGATAATTCACTATTGTTGGTTTGGGCGAGGGCAAATGCCAGAATTAGCAATTAGATGCATAGAGAGTTGGCACAGATTTTTACCTGAATATACATTTACGCTATGGAATGAAGATAACTTTGATATTGACTCCGTACCTTATGTACAAGAAGCATATAATTCAAAGAAATATGCATTTGTTACAGATTATATAAGATTGTATGCTCTTTATCATTTTGGAGGTGTTTACATGGATACAGATGTAGAGGTACTTAAACCATTTGGTGATTTGTTAGAACTTCCAGCATTCTCGGGCTATGAGAGTAATCAACGCTTAACTTTTCCAACAGGGATGATGGCAAGTGCACCTAAGGGGAAGTGGGTGACAGAGCAGTTGGCATATTATGATGATAGACATTTCTTGTTACCTGATGGAAGTTTAGATATGACTACAAACGCAATTATCATTACTAATATCATGGTTGCAAATGGATTTGAATTGACAGGAAAATATCAAGTTTACAAGGATGATATGCATTGTTTTCCAAATGATTATTTTTGTCCTTTAACAAGTACTCGTGTTTTAAAACTAACAGAAAATAGTTATTGTATTCATCATTTTGCAGGTTCATGGCAAAATAGAAGTAGATTGTGGTATTTAAAACATTTCATATATAAAAACATTTTAGGTTATCCTTTTGTGGATTGGTTAGTCAGGTTGAAAAGAAAAATATTTAAATGAGGAATGACAAATAGCAATTGTAGATTTGCGAATGTTGAAATAAGAATTTAAAATATATGCTGAATTATTTTCCGAAGTATTTTACTTCGCGTGCAATGAATTTATATTTTGTAGCAATTGTTGTAGCAAATATCTATTTTATATCCAGACCATTGCCTTTTATGTTCTGGATATTTGGTATAGTAGAGGTGGTTGGATTTTTTTATTATGCAAATTTAGTTACAAAGAGTTCGAACTTGATGTCTGAAAATCGTTTTATAAAAATGATTTTTTGGAATGCTTTTTTTATAAGATTGGCTTGGGTTGTATTCAGTTATGTTTTTTATAGTTTTATGACAGGCCAACCCTTTGAGTTTCGCGCAGCTGATGCGATGGGGTATCATGGAGAAGCTCAGTGGTTATCAGTTCTGATTAAAAACAATCAAATCCAAACCTATTTTGAATACATTAGAGGACGGTATTCGGATATGGGATATACTCTATATTTAGGGTCACAATATTGGATTACAGGTAGTTCAATATTAATTGCTCGGATTCTGAAAGCAGTTTACGGCGGTTTTACTTGTGTGTTGGTCTATAAACTAGCACAAAGAAATTTTGGAGATAATGTGGCAAGAATGTCTGCAGTGTTTTGTATGTTAATGCCCAATCTTATCTACTATACCGGTATCCACACTAAAGAAGTTGAAATGCTTTTGCTAACAACTATGTTTGTCGAACGTGGTGACCAATTGTTGCGCGAAAAAAGTTTGAATATTGTATCAATATTATTGTTACTA
>CANIXM010000342.1 GCA_947471245.1 Paludibacteraceae bacterium
GCTAAAGTGCTTTATGCTTATTCTGAAGCTACAGTTCCAAAGATTACGGTTATTCTACGTAAAGCATACGGTGGAGGTTATATTGCAATGAACTCACGTCACTTAGGTGCTGACTTTATGTTGGCATGGCCAGGTGCCGAAATCGCTGTAATGGGACCAGAAGGTGCAGCTAATATTATTTTCCGTAAAGAAATTATGGAGGCTGAAGACGAAGATGCAATGCGTCAACAAAAGGTGCAGGAGTATATTGAAAAATTCGCAAATCCTTATGTGGCAGCTTCCAAAGGGTATATCGATGCGGTGATCGAACCTTCAGAAACTCGTGGATTATTGTTGCATGCTTTGGAGCTGTCTCAAAATAAAGATGACTATCGCCCAGCTAAGAAACACGGTGTTCCTCCGTTTTGATGCATGTTTTTCTTAAATAGTAACAGAAGTGTTGTCGGATGAGTCAACAAAAATGTAAAACCATATCAGAACTAAAATTATGCAAATAGATAAACAGGAACTTGTGGATTTTGCTGTAACAGCAAGAAAATACAAAACACTCTTGACAACAAAATACAAGAATAGAAAAACTTGGTCAAATCCAAGTCCTTATGAGATTCAGTCATATATTCCAGGGACTATTCTTGAGATATTTGTTAAAGAGGGGGAAGTTGTAAATGAAGGTTCGCCATTGTTAATTCT
The DNA here is from genome assembly GCA_947471245.1 of Paludibacteraceae bacterium. Taxonomy (GTDB): domain Bacteria; phylum Bacteroidota; class Bacteroidia; order Bacteroidales; family Paludibacteraceae; genus Paludibacter. The sequence goes on from CANIXM010000342.1 coordinate 691, forward strand.
TGAAGCAATGAAAATGCAGAATAGAATTGAAATGCCTTTTACAGCTAAGATTTCCAAAATCAATGTTGAGGTAGGAATAAGGGTGCCTAAAGATTGTCTTATGATAGAACTTGAGGCCATTGATTAATGCCAAAACAATACAAATAAAAAATGCCTGATTGCTAATCCAATCAGGCATTTTTTATAAAATCAAGTTGCTGAATAAAATCCCTAAATTCTTGTTTAAAGTTAGATGTAAAACCATCCTCTTGTATGGTTTGTTGGATTTGGTCGATGCTCCAAAATTTCCCTTCGCTTATTTCTATAGGATCGGGAGTGATGCTTCCATCGTAAAAAGTGTAAAAACTATACACCAATTCTGATTCGAAAGCCGACGTATGTACATAACTGCCAATGAATAATGGAGTAAAACCTTCTATACCTAGTTCTTCATTTGCCTCTCTGAAAAGTGCATGCTCTATCTCTTCTCTAAAATCGATATGCCCACCTACCGAAGTGTCCCATTTGCCTGGTTGTATGTCTTTTTCCATCGATCTTTTTTGAAGATATAGTTCGTTTTTTGAATTGAAAACATGTAGATGTACCACCGGATGAAGTAGAAAGCTACCCGAATGACACTCTTTTCGAGTGGCTTTTCCAATTACTTTTCCATCTTTATCAACCAACGGGAATAATTCTGAACTGTTTGTAACCATGTTTTTTTCTGTGATTAATTTGATTCTATGATTTACAAAAGTATAGGTATTAACTTGCATTTGCAAACTTTGAGACAATGAAAATATGTATGTCATAATTAAATCCATTAGAAGTTAATAAAGTTTAATTTCGTACAGTTTAGGTAGTGGTAAACCTTGAATTTAAAGTCTTAAATTTATGTGACATTCTTTTTTGATGGAAGAGAATTTATTAGCGAATATGTTCTTGGTCGAGTTGATTATTTCTGATTGTGTGCCAAAATTAGATGAAAATTTGTATCTTTGTGGGATGTATTGAGTCAACAAAATGGATACAATAACTTATGTTGATAGTACTGGCTTAAATCTATGAGACTTATGTCAAAAATAGATAGTAATTCTTGAAGGTACATTTCCAAAAAATAAGAAATGAAAGAGTTTAAAATAGCTGTTATTGGATTAGGGTATGTTGGTTTGCCGTTAGCAATTGAATTTGGTAAAAAATTCAAAGTAGTAGGATATGATATCAATCAAAAAAGGGTAGAGGAACTACAAAATGGCTATGATCATACACTAGAGGCCGACTTGGAAGGGATGAATCAAGCAATGTCTATTCGTGTTGAGAATGAAGAATTAGGACTCTCCTTTTCGTCAAAAGAAGATGACCTAAAGCAGTATAATACTTTTATAGTAACTGTACCCACGCCTATCAATCAGTTCAATATGCCCGACCTACGCCCTTTGATAAGTGCTTCTAAGATGCTGGGACGGGTAATAAAAAATGGTGATATTGTGATTTATGAATCTACCACTTATCCTGGTTGCACAGAAGAAGATTGTATTCCAGAGATAGAGAAAGTATCCGGTTTAAAATTCAATACCGATTTTTTTGCAGGCTATAGCCCCGAACGTATTAACCCTGGCGATAAAATTAATACACTAACTAAAATTAAAAAAGTAACTTCTGGTTCTACTCCAGAAATTGCTACTCTTGTAGATGACCTGTACGCTTCAATAATAACGGCCGGTACACATAAAGCTCCGAGTATAAAGGTGGCTGAAGCATCCAAAATTATTGAGAATGCTCAACGCGATGTGAATATCTCATTTGTAAACGAACTGGCACTCATTTTTGATAGAGTGGGTATTGACACCAATGATGTGATTGAAGCAGCAGGAACAAAGTGGAATTTCTTGAAATATAGGCCAGGTCTTGTGGGTGGACACTGTATCAGTGTAGATCCATATTACTTAGCCAGTAAGGCCGAGTCGTTGGGCTATGTTCCAAAAGTAATACTTTCTGGACGCCATGTAAATAACAGCATCGCACCTTTCATCGCCAACAAGGTGTTAAAGCTGATGATCAAAAAAGTACATGCCATCAATGGCGCTAATGTGCTAATATTAGGTATAACTTTCAAAGAAAATTGTCCCGACATAAGAAATACAAAAGTGGTAGATATTTATAGGGAACTATCTGATTTTGGGTTAAATGTAGATATATACGACCCATGGGCAATAGCAGAAGAAGTGAAAGAAGACTATGGAGTCGAAACTCTTAAATCACTGGATGAAAGCAAAAAATATGATGCTATACTTCTTGCCGTAGCTCACGATGAGTTCAAAGAATTTAATTTTGAGAAGTATTA
>CANIXM010000343.1 GCA_947471245.1 Paludibacteraceae bacterium
GTAGGCACAATCAATTTTTAAATCAAGTTCCAGTTCTTGCTGTTGGGCTACCCATTGACATCCAACTACCTGCAAGCAAAGTGGTCAAACCTCAGGGGTCGTGGCACTATGCTGCAGGATTCTACAAAAATCTACTAAATAATAAATGGGAGCTTTCGCTTGAGGGGTATTACAAAACACTTGAGAATCAATTGGAGTATAAAAATGGTATTGAAGCGACATTTAGCAACAGAGAAATCGAAAAATCACTTTTAACAGGTAAAGGATGGGCGTATGGATCTGAACTAAAAGTAAGTAAAATTGTAGGTGATTTTACGGGGTGGTTGTCATATAATTTGGCTTGGAATTATAGGCAATTTGATCTAATTAATAATGGGAAACCGTTTCTTGCATTAAACGACAGGAGGCATGATGTTTCATTGGTGCTGATGTATAAACTTAACAAAAGACTCAGTTTTTCAACGGTATTTGTCTATGCCACTGGAAAAAGAGTTAATCTACCTGTCAGTTGGTTTGTGGTGGATATGAATTTAGTTTTTGAATACTCCAATTACAATGCATTGCCTTTTCCACCATATCATAGGCTGGATGTTGGTGTCAATTATAAGTTGAAAAAATGGGGAAAGGTTAATTCGGAATTGAATTTCTCAATATATAATCTGTACAACCGTGCAAATCCTTATCAACTTTATTTAGGTGGGTCAACTAAACAAAACAATGTGAACTTTGAAGTAAAAATGGCTTATTTACTTCCCATAATTCCTTCAATTTCATGGACATTTAATTTCTAGAAACAATGAAAGTCACACATATATTGGTTGCATTTTGCATCCTATTTAGTTCATGTCAACCCAATTTAGACTACAATCTAAGCGGATATACACAGAAAATAATTGTGGAGGGCTATATCACTTCCAATGACTTTGCTAAAGTATATTTATCATTCAACATTCCCCTTTCCCAGAAAATTGATTCCACACAAATGCTTAAAAACTTTATTTCAGTTGCTAAAGTAACTGTTTCTGACGGCATTCAAAGTGAGGTTTTAACAGGAGGCTACTGGAACAAAAATCATTTCCCTCCATTTTATTATTCTACTACTAATCTTAAAGGTCGTGAAGGTGGCACTTACACAATATCAGTAGTTTATGCAGGACATGAATTATATGCTAAAACCACCATACCATATTCTGACTCTGTCACAAATTTCCAAACTACCTCAGTGAACGACTCGATGAGAATGCTTAAGATGGGGATAGACATTAACACAAATACAAAGGGAGCGTACAGAATCTACTCTTTAAAACCATTTGAAAACACCTTCACACCAACTCCTTTTTTGTTCAATTCAGATTTATCACTTAAAGGGTACAATGTATTTGCCATTAATCCTAAACCAACTCAAAATATGAACTCGCTTAAAGAAAGTAATTTATTTCGTGCTGGTGATGCGGTGTTGATACAGGTAGATAAGATGGATAGTATTTCCACAGTGTTTTTTAAAGGTATCTCATTTGGAGGAGACAACGGACTTGGAAGTGATATTTTCATTGGACAAAAGGATGTACTAAAATCGAACATTTCTTCACCAGGTTTTGGAATTTGGTGTGGTATTGCGAGACGCACTTATCCAGTAGAAATAAAATAAGAGGTGAATTGTATCAATTCACCTCTTATTCTTATTTGCAATCGTATTATTAATTATTCTTCTGTAGTATTCATGTTTTTTAGTTTGTCTTGTAGGCTCTCAAATCCACTCTTAACAAATATTTTTACATCTTGCTTAGATTTATCACTCATGATTAATCTACCACCTACATCTTTTTTAGTTCTAGTTCTTCGAATTTCTGTATACTTTTTTGTAACATTATTATATTCATAAGTAGAGTACTCTTCTGTTATTTCTTGTAAATAGAATTCAAGATCGGCAATTTTTTCCTTTTTATCAACAAAGTATGCGTACACTATTATGTTAGCATTCATCAAATTTATCATTTCTGTCAAATAGCTATCCTTTTTTTGTTCCTCTAAATATTGTTCATCAGCAATTAGAAGAAGTATTTTAGATAAGAATTTTTTAGCATCTCTTACTTCTCCATAAAACCCTACATTCATAATTTGAACATAAATGGCACCTGAATTAGCAATTATTGATGGGTATTCATTATAATATGAACTATTAGAGACTTGACTTGCTAAATCATAAAGAGTGTAATTTCCTGATGTTTGAAATTCAAATTTTAAAAGGACTTCAGAATTATAGGTCAAAGCAAATTTTTGTTCTACGTTTTTTGTATCACTTGTGAAATCTAAAGTAGAATTAAAATTTCCAATTTTTAAGGATTCTTTCAATACATTTGGTGATAAATCATCATTATAACTTACAGACGATTGAAAACTCACTACTTCTTTAGAGGCAACAACGATGTTCATTGTCAAACTCTTAGGCATCATTGCAGATTGACTAGGTATTCTTGTTGTAGATTCAACGTAGTTAAGTGTCAAAACAGCATTGTTAGTAGGTGAATTTTTAGTAGGGTAGTTAAAAATTGCTTTTTTATCATTAGAACCTAAAGCTTTAACGAACTTTCCTTCAGATTTAACATAGTTCCATGTTCCCCATAGAGTATTATCTTCAGATAAAGCTTTGTTCAATTGTCTGTAAAAGTTATCGATTGTCGCTTGAGGATTTACAGAAACATTCGATTTTAATACCCCAAATGCTTTTACAAGTTTAGGTTGATCAGTGTTTTGTAATGGATTCATAAAATCCGAAATGGATTTCATTTCGTCAGAATTCATCATTTCCTCCATTTTGTTTGCCAATTTAATACCATTGTCTTGAAGCGAGGTTTTTTGTTGTTCGGTAGTCAAAGGCGACAAAGTTAATGGCTTGTCTGGTACTTCAACATCCTTTTTCTTACATGAGTTAATTGACAAAGTCAAAGCAAAAATTCCAAAAATCAATAATCTAGTTTTCATAAATTCATGTTTAGTTAATAA
>CANIXM010000344.1 GCA_947471245.1 Paludibacteraceae bacterium
ATTGATGTTACGGTAGATGTTGATAATGATGGCGATAGCAACTGCTGTTTCACATGCTGCAATAGCAATGGTGAATAGGGCAAAGAAGAAACCTTCAAATTGACCTGGAAACAAAAACCGATTGAACACCACAAAGTTGATATCAACAGCATTGAGCATTAATTCTACTGCCACTAGTATCATCAATAAGCTTTTGCGTGTCAAAAAGCCATAAATGCCTGAAAAAAACATGATAAGACTTACTCCTAAGTAAGCTGTCATAGGTACTTGACCCGATGCAAAATTTGCAATTAATTCACCCATATTTTATTAATTGATAATTAATAATGAAAATTATTTGAAAAGAAATTCAGCTCACACTTTTCAACTCATTGATATTTGAGGTTTATGTGAACATTTAAAATCAGAATGTCAATTCAAGTTTTTAATATAGCACACTAGCGATATAGTAACTCGCAACTCCTATCTTTTTCTAGCAATCATGATACTACCCACAATACAAGCTAAAAGCAAAATACTAATCACTTCAAATGGTAATAGATATTGGTATTTCTCTGTACCCATCAACGTATGCCCAATTACCTGTATTTTTGATTCTTCAATTGCCACTGTTGCAAATACTCTTGCTATATTGTAGTAGAATACATGTGCGCAAAATGCAAGACCTGTAAAGGCTGTAATTCCAGCAACAATTCTTCGAATAGGTCTTTCTTTGTCAACTTTATCACCAGGTTTGTTGGTCAAGAAGATAGCAAAAATAAATAGCACCATCACGCCACCAGCATACACCGCTATTTGTACCCCGAATAGATAAGGATAACCAAGTAATAAGTAAAGTCCAGCAGTGGAAAGTAATACAAATAGTAAATACAAAGCCGAACGAATGATTTTATTCGATGTGACTGCTAATACCGAAAAAATAGCAATGATTGTTGCTAGTACGTAAAAAATAATCTGATTTGCCATAAGGATATAGGTCTAATTTCTAATTTCTTATTCAGCAACAGGTGCTGGTGTTTCTTTCTTTTTTTCACGAAGTTTGGAGCCTTCACGGTTCAATGTTTGAACCAATTTGCTTCTAGTGAAAATTGCGTTTTCGAACGTGTTATCAAATTTTATTGCATCTGATGGACAAGTCACCACACATAAGTTGCAAAAAGTACACATCCCCAAGTCATAAGTGTATTGTTTCAACACCTTTTTCTTTTTTCCATCTGCTGTTTCAATCATTTCTGATTCTATCTTGATGGTACCATTAGGGCAGTTCATAACACAAATTCCACAAGCAGTACAGGCATGCTCGTTGTTGGTGTCATGTGGCATGATCAATTCACAACGAAAACGATCTGAAATAACCAATGTGTCACGGTTTTCGGGATATTGTGCGGTCACTTTTTTTGTCCATAGCTCCACCCATGTTACCGCCATGCCTTTCATCAAAGATCTAATACCTGTGAATAGGCCAGAGAAATATTGTGATACTGAACTCATCTTATATAATTGAAAATTAATAATTAATAATTAATAATTAATAATGTGTTGGTGTTTTTCATTTAAACATGAAAATAGACTCAAAACATATTACTGTTTAAAACCAATTTGGAAACAAATCAGTCAAGGTCAATCCAGTTAGCACTAAAATCACCATCACCAATAGGTTAACCAAATTGATAGGCAATAGGTATTTCCACTCCAGATTCAATAATTGATCGATACGGAGGCGAGGGAATGACCATCTAACCCAAAGACTAAAGAAAATCAATACCCCTGTTTTAGAGAAAAACCATACATAAGATGGTATGTAGTTCATGATTTGATTGAATGCTTCCCAACCTTTGATTTGAATGGGCATCCATCCACCTAGGAACACGGCAGTAGCTATTGAAGCAATAATGAACATGTTCAAGTATTCGGCCAGATAGAAAAATCCAAATTGCAAACCTGAGTATTCGGTATGGTAACCTGCGGTAAGTTCTGATTCAGCTTCGGGTAAGTCAAACGGTCCACGGTTGGTCTCAGCATGTCCTGATATCAAATAAATGAAAAATGCAATGATGGATGATATGTGCCCGTTGAAAATGTTCCAGCAATATGCTTGTTGGTTAATCATTTCCGAAAATTGCATGGTGCCCGATAGTACCACCATAGTCATCAATGCAAAACCTGCAGAAAGCTCGTAGCTTACAAACTGTGCACCGCTTCGCATAGCTCCAATCATGGAGTATTTGTTGTTACTAGACCACCCTGCTAAAAGCACACCGATGATGCCTAGTGACGAAACTGCTGTGACATAAAGCACACCAATGTTGAAATCTACAGCTTGTAACCCTTTGCCAAATGCAATGGCACCAAATGTCAACATGGATGCACCCACCATAAAAAAAGGTGCAGCATAGAACAAAAATTTGTCAACCTTATTGATGTGTATGATTTCTTTCAATAGGATTTTAATCATATCGGCCAAACTCTGCAGTAAGCCATATTGTCCTACACGGTTGGGCCCAAAACGTGCTTGAAAAAATGCTGTAATCTTGCGTTCTACATAAATCAGAACCAGCGCTATGACCGCATAAGCAGCCAACAGCAGTACGCCTACAAGTACAAATTCAATGAGTAAAGTCCAAAATTCAGACAGGTTGTTTCTGAGAGTAGCATCTAACCAAGAACTTAAATTGGAAAATTCTAATGGTTGTGAGTAATTTAATATCATAAAAATTATTATTACCACCAACGCCTAAAGGGGAGTTGAGTTGTTAGTATTATTTTTTGATCCCTAATCTTGATTCCTAAAAGGATGTTGAGTTTATCTGTCAATGTCTGGAATTACGTAGTCCATAGACCCACCAATACCAATAAAGTCTGATATTTTTTCTCCTTTACAGATTAAAGGCATGGCAGAAACCAATGCCATTGATGGCGAACGGAATTTTATGCGGTAAGGTGTTTTGTCACCTCGACTTTCGATGTACACTCCAAATTCACCACGACATGCCTCTATGC